>JAHAYB010000525.1 GCA_018384835.1 Comamonas sp. | reverse complement strand
ACATCACGGGGGGCGTTCATAAGGCGAGCAAAAACAGGTAAAAAACGGGCAAAAAAACAGCACAGTGTACGGGCTTGCCCGCTGTACTGTGCTTGTGGGTGTTTGGCGTTGCAGCCTGCGCTGCTGGCTGGGGTGGGCTGCTTTTAGTACGTCACCGCCATAGCCGCCACGTCAACGGTAATTACGGGCTTGCTCAGCACGGCCTGGGCGGCGCGGCCATAGGCTTGTAGCCAGGCTTCGTCACTGAGCAGACGCTCGCCCGCTGCCTCGGCCACTACCAGCACTTTATCGGCCAGCAGCACTTTGCCGCTGGCGCGTAGCGGCTCGCATTCCAGGGCGATGAACTGGTCATCCAGCCAGCGGCGGGCTTCTTCATTGCCCATGGGGTCTAGGCGGGACAAGTCCACGCGGTATTCTTGCGTAGGGTGCAAACGCACTATCAGTTCACTGACCATGGCATTCCTCTTTGGCAAATAAATGGGAAAGTAACAGCAACCAGCTTACCCCAGTGCTAGGCAAAAAATCTGCTCGATTGTCACTCAGGTGGCATAGGGACAACAAAAAAACAGAGGGCTGCCGTAGCTGCCCTCTGCCTGCTTAGGGGTAAGTCGCTAGAGACGGGAAGTGTTAAGCCAAAGCCGCCTCTGGCTGTTGAGCCGCCCCCTGCCCCAGCTTGGCGCGGCGCTGCTCTACGGCTTGAGCCAGGGTTTCAATCACTTCTACCGTGTCTTGCCAGCCGATGCAGGCATCGGTAATGCTTTGGCCGTAGGCCAGCTTGCACACATCGTCTTGCCCGGCGCTGAATTTTTGTGCGCCCGCGACCAAGTGGCTTTCCAGCATCACACCAAATACTTGCTGCGAACCGGCGGCCAGCTGCGCAGCAATGTCGGCAGCCACATCCTTTTGGCGCTCGTGCTGTTTATGGCTGTTGGCGTGGCTGCAATCGACCATCAAGGTGGCGGGCAGACCGGCTTTTTCCAAATCCACACAGGCGGCGGCGACATGCGCGGCATCGTAGTTGGGCGCTTTGCCGCCGCGCAGGATGACGTGGCAGTCCTGATTACCAGCGGTATGCACAATCGCCACCTGGCCATTTTTGTGTACCGACAGGAAGTGGTGCCCACGGCTGGCCGAGGCAATCGCGTCGGTGGCAATGCGGATATTGCCGTCCGTGCCGTTCTTAAAGCCAATGGGCGCAGAGATGCCGGAGGCCAACTCACGGTGCACCTGGCTTTCGGTGGTACGCGCACCAATCGCGCCCCAGCTAATCAAATCGCCAATGTATTGCGGCGAGATTACGTCCAAAAACTCGCTGCCCGCAGGCACGCCCAGGCGGTTGATGTCAATCAGCAGCTGACGCGCCATGCGCAGGCCTTCGTCAATGCGGTAGCTGCCATCCAGGTAGGGGTCGTTAATCAAGCCCTTCCAGCCAACGGTGGTGCGCGGTTTTTCAAAATAGACGCGCATGACGATTTCCAGCGTGTCCTGGTATTGCTCACGCACATCAGACAGGCGGCGGGCGTAGTCCAACGCGGCTTGTGGGTCGTGGATAGAGCAAGGCCCCACAACCACCAGCAGACGGTCGTCCTGGTTGCGCATGATGCGCTGGATGTTTTTGCGGGTATCGCTCACCAGCTTTTCAGCAGCGGTATTTTGGATGGGGAAGAAGCGGATTAAATGCTCGGGTGGGGGTAGCACGGTGATGTCCTTGATGCGTTCGTCGTCAGTCTGGCCAGTTTTGGGGGCAGAGCTGCGATACCAGGCATCGGTGCTGGGGCTGGTGTCAGGATGTTGTGGAGCATTCATGGCAAACCTCTTTAGAAAAAATGGGGTGAAAAGTAAAGGGAAGAAAGGTGGAAAAACAAAAAACCGCCGGGCTGTGCAGCTGCGGCGGTTTTTGGGGAGCTTGGTGTTCGTGGGTGTGCGAGCGCTAGCCTCTCATCCGCCTTGGACAGAGAACCAAAAGTAAAAATAGAAGGCGCTGAACACTTGCATAGCCGGTAAATATAGCATCTTGCAGCTCCTCTCGCAAGCAAAGCGAGCGTATTCGTCGCGTAGTACGGCGTGTTTGCAGCGCCTCAAATAGGGGTGAGTTGAGCGCATTTGCCGGGATTTTTGCGCAGGCCAGCCGCTTGGACTTGCCTCTTGCCCTAAACTTCAGCCCCCGACTGCGTTGTGCTGCGGGCGATGACTCCCTCCTCTTTTTTGCGCCTTCATGCCGCTAATCACCCTCATCCTTCTGCCTTTTGTCGGTAGTTTACTGGCTGCCGTATTGCCCGCCAACGCCCGCAATACCGAATCTACCCTGGCCGGCATCATTGCCCTAGTCTGCACTGTGCAGGCGGCTTTGCTGTTCCCGGAAGTTGCCAATGGCGGCGTTATCCGCCAAGAAATTGAATGGCTGCCCGCCCTGGGGCTGAATTTTGTGGTGCGCATGGACGGGTTTGCCTGGATGTTCAGCCTGTTGGTGCTGGGCATTGGCTCGCTGGTGGTGCTGTATGCGCGTTATTACATGTCGCCGGCTGACCCGGTTCCGCGCTTTTTCTCGTTTTTGCTGGCTTTTATGGGGGCGATGGCTGGCGTTGTGCTTTCGGGCAACCTGATTCAACTGGTGTTCTTCTGGGAGCTGACCAGTCTGTTTTCTTTTCTGCTGATTGGCTACTGGCACCACCGCCAAGATGCGCGGCGCGGCGCACGCATGGCCTTGACCGTTACCGGCACGGGCGGGCTGCTGCTATTTGCCGGGGTGCTGGTGCTGGGGCATATCGTGGGCAGCTACGACTTGGACGTGGTGTTGGCCGCCGGGGCGCAGGTACGCGCCCATGACCTCTATACCCCCATGCTGGTGCTGGTGCTGCTGGGTACTTTGACCAAAAGTGCGCAATTCCCCTTCCACTTCTGGCTGCCGCACGCGATGGCCGCGCCTACGCCGGTGTCGGCCTATCTGCACTCGGCCACCATGGTTAAGGCGGGTGTATTTTTGATGGCACGGCTGTGGCCGGTGCTCAGTGGCACGGATGAATGGTTCTGGCTGGTAGGCGGCGCAGGGGCGTTAACGCTGCTGCTGGGCGGCTATTTGGCGCTGTTTCAAAACGACCTCAAGGGGCTGCTGGCCTATTCCACCATCTCCCACCTGGGCTTGATTACCCTGCTGCTGGGCTTGAATAGCCGCTTGGCGGCGGTGGCGGCGGTGTTTCACATCATCAACCACGCCACCTTCAAGGCCTCGCTGTTTATGGCGGCGGGCATTCTGGACCACGAAAGCGGCACGCGGGACATCACCCGCCTATCCGGCCTCAGACACATGATGCCGATGACCGCCACCTTGGCCTGCGTGGCCAGTGCGGCTATGGCCGGGGTGCCGCTACTTAACGGTTTCCTCTCTAAAGAAATGTTTTTTGCCGAGGCGGTGTTTTTGGATGCCGTGCCCTGGGTACGCATCAGCTTGCCCTTGGTAGCCACCTTGGCGGGGATTTTTAGCGTGGCCTATTCGCTGCGCTTTACGGCAGATGTGTTTTTTGGCCCCAAAGCCACGGATTTACCGCGCAAGCCGCACGAACCACCGCACTGGATGCGCGTGCCCGTAGAGCTGCTGGTGCTGATGTGCTTAATCGTCGGCATCTTCCCCGCCTGGGCGGTGGGCGATGTGCTGCGCTCTGCGGCTACGCCTGTGGTGGGCGGCAACTTGCCCAGCTTTAGTCTGGCGATTTGGCATGGCTTGAATGCGCCCTTCATCATGAGCTTGATTGCGCTTTTTGGCGGCATTGCCCTGTTTGCCACCCTGCGCTGGCTGCGCAATCGCGAAGTGCTGCAAGAGCAAGTGCCGCTGCTGCACCGCGTCGACGGCAAGCGCATATTTGAAAACCTGCTGGCACGTTTGAGCCTGGCTGGGCGCAATCTGCGCCGCTTGCTCAACACCCAGCAACTGCAATGGCAAATGCTGTGGCTGGTGCTCATTAGCCTGCTGGCCGGTGCGCTGCCCATTGTGTTGCACCAAAGCCCCTGGATTGGCGAAGGCCAACGCGCACCATTCGCCCCGGCTTTTGCCCTGCTGTGGCTGGTGGGCGGGCTATGCGCCCTGGGCGCGGCATGGAAGGCGAAGTTTCACCGCATGGCCTCGCTCATCATGATGGGTGGTGCGGGCTTGGTCACTTGCCTGACGTTTTTGTGGTTCTCTGCGCCGGATTTGGCGCTAACCCAGTTGGTGGTGGAAATCGTCACCACCATCCTGATTTTGCTGGGGCTGCGCTGGCTGCCCCGGCGCGACCAGTACATGCCCCCCGCCCATGCCCAGCGCAGCGCAGCGCGTCGGCGGGTGCGCGATGCCTTGATTGCCCTGGCCAGTGGCCTGGGCATGGCCTGGCTGGCCTTGGCCATGATGAGCCGCACTTATGAGGACAGCAGCGCCACCTTCTTCCTAGAACATGCGCTGGACGGGGGCGGGGGCAGCAACGTCGTTAACGTGATGCTGGTGGACTTCCGGGGCTTTGATACCTTTGGCGAGATTGTGGTGCTGGGCATTGTGGCGCTCACCATCTACGCCCTGCTGCGCCGCTTTCGCCCAGCGCGTGAAACCATGGACTTGCCCGAGCAGCAGCGCTTTCTGGCCGGTGACTTACAGACCGACCTGTTCAACCCACGCAATGCGCAAGATACGGCCATTGGCTATCTGATGGTGCCTGCCGTGCTGGTGCGCCTGCTGCTGCCCTTTGCCACCATGGTGGCGGTGTATATGTTTTTGCGCGGCCATAACGAGCCGGGCGGCGGCTTTGTGGCGGGGCTGGTGTTCTCGGTGGCGCTGCTGCTGCAATACATCGTCTCAGGCACGCAGTGGGTGGAGGCGCATATGCCCCTCTTCCCCCGCCGCTGGATTGGTGCGGGGCTGCTGTTTGCCATTGCCACCGGCTTGGGGGCGCTGGTGGCGGGCTATCCCTTCCTGACCAGCCACAGCTTCCATTGGAAGCTGCCCTGGGTGGGCGAGATTCACCTGGCCAGCGCCACCTTCTTTGATATTGGCGTGTTTGCCCTGGTCGTCGGCTCTACCCTGCTGATTTTGACGGCCTTGGCGCACCAGTCGGTACGCGCCCACCGCTACCACGCCCGTATGCTGGAAGAGGCCGCTGCCGAGCTGCCCAATGGCAGTGCTACGACAGATGCGGCTGCTACGCCCAGCACCTAGCCCCACATACAACACACCACACATACCACGCACTCCCACACCTGTATGGAAATTATTTTGGCTCTTGGCATCGGTGTTTTGACCAGCGCAGGCGTTTGGCTGCTGCTGCGTCCGCGCACCTTTCAACTCATTATTGGGCTGTCGCTGCTGTCGTATGCGGTCAACCTGTTTATCTTCAGCATGAGCCGCCAGGGGCTGATGATTGGTAAAGAACCCGTCATCAAAGAAGGCGTACTGGCCAACTTGCAGCATTACGCCGACCCCCTGCCCCAGGCGCTGGTGCTCACAGCCATTGTGATTGGCTTTGCCATGACGGCGCTATTCTTGGTGGTGCTGCTGGCCTCACGCGGCATGGCGGGCACTGACCATGTGGACGGCATCCGCGCACGCGATGCGCAGGAGATGCCATGAGCAGCCCTGCCGCTACCCCCGCCCCCCTGTTTGCCCAGCTTTTGCAGCCCTTGGGCGACTGGATGCCGCACCTGATGCTGGTGCCCATTGTGCTGCCCATGTTCACCGTGGCGCTGATGCTGCTGATTGGCGAAGAGCGCCAGCGTACCAAAGTAGTTATCAACACTGTATCCACCATTTTGGGCTTGCTGGCCGCTTGTGCCCTGCTGCTGTGGGCTGACCAGGTGCAGGGCACACAAGCGCCCCAGCAAGTCGGTGTGTATCTAGCAGGCAACTGGGCTGCGCCCTTTGGCATCAGCCTGGCGCTAGACCGCCTAACAGCGCTGATGCTGGTGCTGAGCAGCTGCGTGGCGCTGGCCGCCTGTGTGTTTGCCGCAGCTCGCTGGCACAAAGCGGGGGTGCATTTTCATGTGCTATTTCAGTTTCAGCTCATGGGGCTGGCCGGGGCATTCCTGACGGCAGACTTATTCAACCTGTTCGTCTTTTTTGAAATCATGCTGGCCGCCTCTTACGGCTTGTTGTTGCACGGCTCGGGGCGCTTGCGCGTGCAAGCAGGGCTGCACTATGTGGCGATTAACCTGGCCGCCTCCTCGCTGTTTTTGATTGGCGCGGCCATGCTTTACGGCTTAACGGGCACGCTCAATATGGCCGATTTGGCGCGTCTGATTCCCGCCGTGCCTGCCGCAGACCGAGGGCTGCTGCACGCCGCAGCGGGTATTTTGGCTACGGCCTTCCTGATTAAATCGGCGCTGTGGCCGCTGAACTTCTGGCTGGTTCCTGGCTATAGCAGCGCCACCGCCCCTGTGGGCGCGGTATTTGCGCTGATGACCAAAGTCGGCATCTATACCTTGCTGCGCTTGTGGACGCTGCTGTTTTCTGCCGAGGCCGGGGACTCCGCCCTGTTTGGCAGCCCCTGGCTAATGGGCGGCGGCATGTTGACCATGCTGTTTGGCGGCATTGGCATGTTGGCCGCGACCAGGTTGACCCACTTGGCGGCCTATGCGGCCATTTTGTCCTCTGGCACTTTGCTGGCGGCCATGGGTTTTGGCCAGACCATGCTGACCGCCGGGCTGCTGTACTACCTGCCCAGCTCCACCATGGCGGTGGCGATTTTGTTCATGCTGGCCGATGCCATGGACCGCTGGCGCAACGATGGCTCCAGCTTTGCCGATGTGGATGATGAGCAAGCGCCCTTCCTCAGCCACGACCTGGTTCCCGCCGCCCATATCAATCTGGACGATGAAGAGCAAGCGCTGATTGGCCGCCCCATGCCCGCCGCTGCTGCATTTTTGGGCTTGGCCTTCTTGCTGTGTACCCTGGTGGTGGCGGGGCTGCCGCCGCTGTCGGGCTTTATTGGCAAATTTGCCATGCTGACCTCGCTGGTCAACCCTGATGGGCTAGGCAACTCGCAGGACTACCGCACCACCGGCCTGGGCTGGCTGCTGATGGCGCTGATGATTGGCACCGGCCTGCTGGCCTTAATCGCCCTGACCCGCGCAGGCATTCGCCACTTTTGGGCGACGCATGGCCGCAGTACCCCGCATATTCGCCTGGCTGAGGGGCTGCCCATTGCCGCCCTCATGGGGCTGTGCATTGCCCTGACCCTCCACGCCAGCGCCGCCATGCGCTACACCCAGGATACTGCCCAGGCGCTGCACCAGCCGCAGGGCTATATCCAGGCGGTGCTGGGCGCTCGCCCGATTCCATCCCCTTCTACCCCCTCTGCCCCAGCAACCCCCACCCTGTTTGAGGAAGGCAGCGCCACACCATGATGAAAAAGCTCCTCCCCGCGCCGGTGCTGTCGCTGGCCTTGTTTGTGCTGTGGCTGCTGCTCAACCACAGCGTATCGGCTGGCCATATTTTGCTGGGCGCAATTTTGGGCTGGGCGATTCCGCTGGTCACGCTGGGGCTGCGCCCGCTGCCCGTGCGGATGCGCCACCCGTGGAAGGCGCTCAAGCTGGCGCTGCGCGTGATGCACGACACCACGCAATCGAACTTGCAGGTGATGCGCTTTTTGCTCTTCCCCAAAACGCGGCGCTATCCGGCAGATTTTGTGCACATCCCGCTAGAGCTGCGCGACCCCAATGGCCTGGCGGTGCTGGCGATGATTGTCTGCATCACCCCCGGCACGGCTTGGGCGGAAATCTCTCGCGACCGCAGCCTGCTCATGCTGCACGTACTGGAAGTGGATGATGCCGAAGCGATTGCCCAATACGTCAAAACCTATTACGAGCGCCCCCTGATGGAGATTTTTGAAGCATGAACCCGCTGGACTGGGCACTGCCCGCTGCCACCACCTTGCTGATTGTGGCCATGGGGCTGACGCTGATTCGCCTGCTCAAAGGCCCCAACGCGCAAGACCGCATTGTTGCCCTGGATGGCATGTACCTCAACGGCATGTTGCTGATGCTGGTGCTCAGTATTCGCTACACCTCTGCCGAATACTTTGAGGCCGCCTTGCTCATTGCCCTGTTTGGCTGCGTTGGCACCACCGCCATGGCCAAGTTTTTACTGCGCGGCGAGGTGATTGAATAATGCCCGAGCTTGCCCCCACCGCCTTAGAGAGTCTGCCCCTGTGGGCGCAATGGGTCATTGCCCTGTGCGTGTTGCTCGGCGCTTGTATTGCCACCCTCGGCTCCTGGGGGTTGGTGCGCCTGAAAACCTATTACGAGCGCGTCCACACCCCGGCCATTATTGCCACCCTGGGCAGCTGGCTCATCATGTGGGCCAGCTTGGTGTACTACTCTTTTAACGAGCACATCCTGGCTTGGCACACCTTGCTGATTGCGCTGTTTATTGCCGTCACCGTGCCTATTTCCACCATCTTTTTGATGCGGGCAGCCTTGTTTCGTGACCGCCGCCAAGGCAAAGCCGTGCCGCCCAGCGTGAGCCGCACCGTGGTCAATACCCGCCTGCATGAGGCCGATGCCCATCCAGCCAAGCCCGTGGCCACCAGTAGCCCTTTGGTCGTAGAGGGCGCAGCAAGCACGGCAGGCACAGCAGATGCTGCCAGCACCGCAGAGACAGCACCGCCACCACCACAACAGCCACCAGCGGTTTAGTCAGCACCCCATGACCCAACTTGCCAGCATGGCCGCCATCAGCCTGGGTGCCAGCACCGGGGCGCTGTTGCGCTGGCAATTGGGTTTGTACTGCAACCAGGCGGGTTTGCCCTGGGGCACTTGGCTGGCGAATGCCCTGGGCGGCTACGCCATTGGCTTGGTGCTGGCGCTCTTGCAGGCCATGCCCCAACTTAGCCCCTTGTGGCGGCTACTTTTGGTGACGGGGTTTTTGGGTGGATTGACCACCTTTTCCAGCTATAGCGCTGAAGTCTTTGCCCTGCTGCAAGAAGGGCGCTGGGTGGTGGCCGCTGCCTGGGCGCTGGGGCAGGTACTCACCAGCTTGCTGCTAACCGCACTGGGCTGGGCAACGGTGCGGGCGTTATTGGTATTTGTATGGGGTTAGATAAGGCTGGGTCGTTAGCTTTAGGTCGCCCCAAGCCGCGCCCTACAATGACTGGGCTGCTGCAATTTGGCAGTGGTGTATGTCATTTTTCACCCGGAGGCCAGAAGCATGTCCCAACCCCCTTTGTACCAACGTGCCTTGCAAGAAGAGCTGGCTCCTTTACAAGGCCCGCAAGACACCCAAGGCTTACTCGATGACCCTTTTAGCGCCAACTCCTACCGCTTGGCCTTTGCTGATGCGGAGTTTATGGCGCGTCCGCAGGCACGCGGCATCCGCTTTCAGCTAGAGCTGCTCAAGCCCGACCTAGACCAGGAAGCCCTGGGCATAGAGCACACCATCGTGGTTTATGGCAGTGCCCGCTTTGTCGATGCCCAGGCCGCCACCGAGCAACTGGCACAAGCCCAAGCCAGCGGCGATGCCCAAGCGCTTGCCCTGGCCGAACGTGCCATGCGCAACGCCCAGCGCTATGAGGCCGCCCGCGCCTTTGCCAAGCTGGTAGCGCAGTACAGCCAAACCAAGCCGCCGCAAGAGCGCGTGTATATCTGCACCGGCGGCGGCCCCGGCATTATGGAAGCGGCCAATCGCGGTGCTTACGATGCCGGTGCGGCCAACGTGGGGCTGAATATCATGCTGCCCCATGAGCAGTCGGGCAACCCTTACATCACGCCGGGCTTGAGCTTCAAGTTCCACTACTTTGCCCTGCGCAAAATGCACTTTTTGATGCGTGCCAAGGCGCTAGTGACCTTCCCCGGCGGCTTTGGCACCATGGACGAGCTGTTTGAGGTGCTCACCCTGGTGCAGACCACCAAAATCAAGCCCGTGCCCATCGTGCTGTACGACACGGCTTTCTGGAAGAAGCTGTTCAACTTCGAGATGCTGGTGGAAGAAGGCATGATTAGCCCCGAAGACCTCTCCCTCTTCCACTATGCCGACACGCCGCAAGAAGCCTGGGATGTCATTCGCCTCTTCTACCACCTCAACGGCCAAGAGCCTACGGGCAAGCAAGGCAGCGCAGAGCCAGCCTAATGCTCATGCAGGGGCAGGTTCTCCCGCCCCATCAGCCATGGCAGGCGTGAGGCAGCACCCACACCTGCCCCCACCATCCAAAACAGCACAGACACCCCCAGCACCGTACCCAGCGTGCCAAACAGCATGGGCATCAGCACGCTAGAGCCGTTGATAGTCATCATGCGCAAGCCCAGTGCCTGCCCTTGGCGGTGCTCTGGGGTGAGCTGGTGCAGCATACTCATCATCATGGGCTGCACCGAGCCTAGAAATACCCCCAGCAGTATCGAGCAAGCCCCCATGCTCCAGGCACCGGGCATTAGCGGGTAGAGGGTAAACAGGGTGCAAGTAGCGACCATAGAAATCAGCACCAACTGCCACTCGCGCAGGTACTCGGCCAGCAGGGGCATCAACACCCGCACCACGGTGGCGGCAATGGCAAAGCCCCCCAAAATCATGCCAATCACCGAGGCCGATAGCCCCCGCTCATGCCCCAAAATGGGCACGACAAAGGTGTGTACATCCCAGCATGACGACAGCGCCCAATTGGTCAGCAACAAACGGCGAAAACCCTGGTTTTGCAGCAAATCCCAAGCAGGGCCAGTTTTTGCGCCTTCTGGCGGGGTGGGGTTGGGCAGCTCGGCCACGCCACGCACCAACAGCCAGGCTAGCAGCGGCCAGGTCGCCAATACGCCAAAGGCAATGCGAAAACCCAGCTCGCTACCGGCTTGACCACCAGCATGGTCAATCAGCAAACCCGCCACCAAAGGGCCAATAAAGTTGGAGGCCGCTGGCCCAATCGACAGCCAGCTAAACATTTTGCGCAGTTGCACCTTGTTCTGCGCACTGCGCCCCACATGGCGCTGCAAGGCAATCAAGGCCGTGCCAGCGGCAGCGCCACAGCTCATGGCGGCGACGCACAGCACCGGGTAAATCGGCCAGATGGCTGCTAGGCTGGCTCCGGTGCAAGCGGCTACCACACTGATTGCCAAGGGGCGCTTCAGACCATGCTTATCCGCAAACCGCCCTGCGGGTAAAGATAAAAAAACCTGGGTCAGAGCAAACAACGCCAGCAACACCCCCACCGCCGCTGCGCTATAGCCTTGGCTCAGTGCCAGCAGCGGCGTAGCCATGCGCAGCCCCGTCATACAGGCATGGATGGTGATTTGCGCCGCTACCAAGCGCAGAACAGAGAGCATCATGTGGAAAATTTCATGCAAGCAGAAAAGCAAAACGGGCTGCACCAGGCAGTGCAGCCCATGAAGGAGGTAATTAGGTAGGTAGTTACCCGTGCCGCGTATTCTTACCCAGCCCAGCGCCGGGCGCGTGCCACGGGGTCTGCTTGGTTGACTGGGGTGAGTGGCTCTTGCCCCGCCACCAGCACCGCATGGAGGTTGTCCGCCGCTAATTGCGCCATGGCAATGCGTGTGGGCATGGTGGCGCTGGCGATATGCGGGGTGAGCACCACGTTGGATAGCGCCAGTAAATCCGGGTGAACTTGAGGCTCGCCCTCAAACACATCCAGGCCAGCGGCGGCTATCTGCCCTTGGCGCAAAGCCTGTGCCAAGGCCGCGTCATCCACAATGCCGCCCCGGGCGATGTTGACCAAGGTGGCGGTGGGCTGCATCAGCGCCAGTTCGGGAGCGGCAATGCAGTGGTGGTTTTCAGCGGTGTAGGGCAGTACCAGCATCACATGGTCGGCTTGGCGCAGCAAATCCACCTTGCTGGTGTAGTGGGCGGCGCATTGCTCCTCAACCTCAGCAGGCAGGCGGCTGCGGTTGTGGTAGAGCACTCTCATGCCAAAACCATGGGCAGCCCGCCGCGCAATTGCCTGGCCAATACGCCCCATGCCAATAATGCCCAGGGTGCTGCCATGCACCTCCGCGCCCACCAGCATGTCGTAACGCCAGCGCTGCCATTGCCCTCTGCGCAAGTAATGCTCACCCTCGGTAATGCGCCGTGCAGTGGCCATGAGCAGGGCAAAGCCAAAGTCGGCGGTGGTTTGCGTCAACACATCAGGCGCATTGCTTCCTAGTACGCCAGCGGCGGTCATGGCAGGCACATCAAAGTTATTAAAACCCACCGCCATATTGGCCACCATGCGTAGCTGTGGGCAGGCGGCCAGCAAAGCAGCATCAATGCGCTCAGAACCCGTTGCTAGCAAACCTTGCTTGCCTTGTAGCTGCTGGGCTAGCTCGGTGGCGCTCCACTGCACGTCGTCCTGGTTGTCTTGCACCTGAAAATACTGCTGTAAACGTGCCAATACCTGGGGCGGTATGGCACGCGCCACCAAAATGGCGGGCTGGGAGGCTGGATTGGCAGCGGGCATAGTCATTTCTACCTAGCGGAAGAAAACAAAGGTCATGATGACAAACAGCGGAATCAAGATGCAGCTAGACCACAGCATGTAGCCAAAGAAGCTGGGCATACGCACGCCACGGTCTTCGGCAATGGCTTTCACCATCATATTGGGCGCATTGCCAATATAGGTATTCGCCCCCATGAACACCGAGCCAGCAGAAATCGCCGCCAAGGTGGTCGCCATGGTGGTGGTCAACTGCGCCACATCCCCGCCTGCGGTGTTGAAGAACACCAGGTAAGTAGGTGCGTTATCCAAAAAAGATGACAGCAAGCCGGTAGCCCAGAAGTACATGACTGGGTCAGGCGAACCATCAGGACGGGTTACGGCACGTACCACGGCGGCAAACGGGCCATCGGTGCCCGCCTTGAGCATGGCAATCACCGGAATGATGGTCAGGAAAATACCGGCAAACAGCTTGGCCACCTCAAACATCGGGTCCCAACTGAACTGATTGGCCTCATGTACGCGGCGCGAGGTGGTCAGCAGGGAAATCACCGTCACCACAATCAGCCCCAAGTCACGCGCCAAGCCAGGCAGGCCCACTTCTGTGCCAGCAATGTCGAAGACCACATCGCTTTTCCACATGCCGCTCATCAGCACCAGGCAGACCACCACACCCAGCAGCACAAAGTTGAACTTGCCATCAAAGCCCAGTCGCTCTTGCTTGGCCGTATCTGGCACGGGGTGGGGGCGCATGGCATCGCCTTCCTGGCGCAGCATCCAGGTATCCAGTACAAAAAACAGTGCAAGCAAAATCACCACCAAGGCCAGGGTTTCAGGCCAGATATGGAAGAACGTCCAAGTAAAAGGCACACCCTTCAAAAAGCCCAGGAACAGCGGTGGGTCGCCCAGTGGCGTGAGTGAGCCGCCCGCGTTAGACACCACAAAGATGAAGAACACCACAATATGCGTCATGCGCGAACGCTGCACGTTGGCGCGAATCAAGGGGCGAATCAGCAGCATGGATGCGCCCGTAGTGCCCATAAAGCTGGCCAGCACTGCGCCAATCGCCAAGATGCCGGTATTGAGCAAGGGCGTGCCCGTCAAACTACCGCGTATATAGATGCCACCGGCCACCACAAACAAGGCGGTGAGCAAAATCACAAAAGGCAGGTACTCGGCCAGCAAGGCATGTACCAGGTTGATAAAGGCCGCATTGACCCCAAATACTGCCGCAAACGGCAGCAGAAATGCCAACGCCCAGGCCGCTGTAATCTTGCCAAAATGGCTATGCCACACATTGGGCAACACCAGCGGCAGCAGCGCAATAGAGAGCAGCACCCCCGCAAAAGGCACGCCCCAAACCAGGGACAGGCTGCCACCGTCAATGGCCGCAGCCTGTGCCAAGCTGGGTAGCCCAAAGGTAAGACACAGAGCCGCAAGCCAAAGCTTTGCGCCAATTTTCTTTGTCACAGCTGTTCTCCTTATGAAATATATAAATGTGGCCACAAATGGGCTAGGAGTGTAAAGGCTTGCGTAGCACCCGCCTGTTTTAAATGGAACTAGGGCTCCCCATAGAATTTTGCTGCATTGCAACAAAACAGTTGCAAAAAACCAGAACTACCCTATAATCCGACTCATGCTGCGCTGCAACATAAAGCTTTATGAGGTGGGCAGCACCATTGTTCTTACTTAATTTTTTCTAATCTCATCAAGGAAACCACCATGTCGCTGACCCCTGAGCAAATCCTGAGCGCCCACAAAGCCAACATCGAAACCGTATTCGGCCTGACCAGCAAAGCCTTCGAAGGCGTAGAAAAGCTGATCGAGCTGAACGTTAGCGCTTCGCGCGCTGCTTTGAACGAAGTAGCAGCCCATAGCCAAGCCTTAGCCGCCGCTAAAGACGTGCAAGAGCTGGTAAACCTGCAAACTGCCTTCTTCCAGCCCCTAGCTGAAAAAGCTGCTGCTTACAACCGTCACATCTTCAACATCGCCAGCAGCACCGGCGCTGAGCTGCAAAAAGCTCTGGAAGACAAATCCGGCCAATACCAGCAAGGCTTTAACAGCCTAGTAGAAGCCACTGCCAAAAATGCACCCGCTGGCTCTGAAACTGCTGTGGCCATGATGAAGAGCGCCGTCTCTGCTGCCAACAACGCTTTTGAGTCTGTGCAAAAAGCAGTAAAGCAAGCCTCTGATATGGCCGAAGCCAACATCAAAGCAGTGACCACTGCTACCACTGCGCCTGCTGCAAAAAAGTAATACCATAAAAAATGAAGGGGTTATTGCAAAATAAAGGGTTTACCCTATAATCAACCCCATCGGCTCCAAACACAGCCTTTGCTAGTTTGAAGTCAACCAGTTGTCTCCTTGGATCCTCTCGAAGCACTTTGTTTCAGGATCCCTTCCAGCCCAGTCCTTGACTGGGCTTTTTTTTTGCCTATTTTTCGGAGAGTGTGTTTATCAGGGTTTGCTCTGACAGGGTTTTTATGTAGTGGATTTTTTCGCTACACAGTACATGCTTTTTCTCTAGGGCTTGTACCTGTCACCTACTGGGGCTGCTGTTTACAGTTGGCGCTACGTTTACTTGATGTGCTCGCCTCTGGCGGCGGCCTTTTTTCCCATGAGCAACACCCCTGCCTTAGTCACCTTTCGCGGTGTACAGAAAACCTACGACGGCACCAGCTTGGTGGTGCGTGATTTGAATCTGGATATTCAGCGTGGGGAGTTCCTGTCCTTGCTTGGCCCCTCAGGTTCAGGCAAGACCACTACCTTGATGATGCTGGCGGGCTTTGAGTCGCCCACCGCTGGCGAGATTATTCTGAATGGCTCGCCCATCACCCGCACCCCGCCGCACAAGCGCAACTTCGGCATGGTGTTTCAAAACTATGCCCTGTTCCCGCACATGACGGTGGCCGAGAACATTGCCTACCCCCTGCAAGTGCGCAAAATCCCCAAGGCCGAGATGCAGGCCAAGGTCAAACGCGCCCTGGAGATGGTGCAAATGGACCATTTGAGCGAGCGCTACCCCGCGCAAATGTCCGGCGGCCAGCAGCAGCGCGTAGCGCTGGCGCGCGCCCTGGTGTTTGACCCGCAACTGGTGCTGATGGACGAGCCTTTGGGCGCACTGGACAAGCAACTGCGCGAGCACATGCAAATTGAGCTCAAGACCCTGCACCGCCGCCTGGGCATTACCTTTGTGTACGTGACCCACGACCAGTCCGAGGCGCTAACCATGAGCGACCGCGTAGCCGTCTTTAACGATGGCCGCATCCAGCAAATTGACCGTGTGGACTACCTCTACGAAACCCCTAGCAACCGCTTTGTGGCCAATTTTGTTGGCGACAATGCCGAGCTGAAAGGCCGCATCCTCAGCACCGATGGCCAAGAATGCGAAATGGAGCTGCCCGGCGGCTCGCGCCTGCGCGGCATCAACGTCAACCAGGCAGCAGTGGGCACAGAAGTAGCCGGCTGCGTGCGCCCCGAGCGCCTGAGCCTGGCCGCCCCCGGCCAAGACAACAGCTTTGCCGCCCAGGTACTGGACGTGATGTATTTTGGTGACCACCTGCGCCTGCGCTGCACCACACCCGCAGAGGAAGAGGTGATGGTCAAACTCACCCTAGGCGCGGGCAATGTGCCCACCCCAGGCGAGAACGTGCAACTGCACGCCCCCACCCAGCACCTGCGCGCCTATGCCTGATATGCCTGAGTTACTACCCCCATTCATTCCCCCACCCCTAGCAACCTTAACTACCCATCAGGGAGACAACACCATGCACAAAAAGCAAACCACCCACCGCCGCCCTTTGAACCGACTGCTGCGCCCCGCCCTGCTGGCCGCCGCAACTGCCTTGGCTTTGCCCGCCTTGGCGCAGCAAGCTATTACCGTGGTCAACTTTGGCGGTGCCAGCGGCGTGGCGCAGAAAAAAGCCTATTTCGATGCCTATGAAAAAGCCACGGGCGGCCAAGTCACCCAGGTGGAATACAACGGCGAGCAATCGCGCATCAAGGCCATGGTGGAAACCAAGAAAGTCACCTGGGATGTGGTCGAAGCCGAAGGCCCAGACATCAACCGTGGCTGTGACGAGGGTTTGTTTGAGCGCCTGGACTGGAGCCAGCTCAACAAGGCTGACTTCATGCCCGAGGCGATTCATGAGTGCGGCGTAGGCACTTTTGTCTGGTCCACCGTGCTGGCCTACCACGGCGACAAGCTGGCCACGCCCCCCAGCGGCTGGGCTGATTTTTGGGATGTAGAGAAATTCCCCGGCAAACGCGGCCTGCGCAAAGGCGCACGCTACAACCTGGAGTTTGCTTTGATGGCCGATGGCGTGGCCGTTAAAGATGTGTACAAGGTACTGCGCACCAAGGAAGGGGCTGACCGCGCCTTCAACAAGCTGACCGAACTCAAACCCCATATCCAGTGGTGGGAAGCGGGCGCACTGCCCCCACAGTTTTTGGTGGCGGGCGATGTGGTCATGACCTCGGCCTTTAGCGGTCGCATTGACGCTGCCCAGCGCGAAGGCCAAAACCTGCAAATCACCTGGAATGGTAGTCTGTACGACCTGGACTACTGGACTATGCCTAAGGGCGGCCCTAATATAGAATCGGCCATGAAGTTCATCCAGCTGGCCAGCAGCCCCGAGCCACAGGCTGAATACGCCCGCAATATCTCCTACGGCCCCACCAACTACAAAGCCATGGAGCTGCTGGATGAGAAGGTGCTGGCGCAGCTGCCCTCCTCCCCCGCCAACAGCAAGAACGCCACGCTGTTTAACTCTGAGTTCTGGGCTGACCAGGGCGAGGCACTGGAAAAACGCTTCAGCGCCTGGGCTGCGCAGTAAGCGCGAGCTTTCCCCTCTTGTTTAACCCAAGGCGGCAAGACAGTACCACCTGCCTTGCCGCCTGCTGTGTTATCCCTCCCAAAGATTTGCCATGAATACCACCGCTCTGCCCCTGCCCAGCAGCCGGCAAACCACTGCTGACCTACGCCAGCAGCTGCGCAGCACCGAGCGCAAGCACAATCTGCGCGCCTTCTCGCTGACCTTGCCCTTGCTGGGCTTTCTGTTCATGGTGTTCATGCTGCCGCTGGCCAGCCTGCTCACCCGCGCTGTAGAAAACCCCGAAGTGGCCGACACCCTGAGCCACACCGGCCAGGCAC
>JAHAYB010000369.1 GCA_018384835.1 Comamonas sp. | reverse complement strand
CCTAAGGGAGGAGTGAGGTATGGCAGTAGTTGGATTCGACTTTGGAACGACGAACAGCTTGGCATCGGTCGTCATCGGTACTGATGTCATCAACTTCCTGGACAACGAGCAGCCGATTCCATCGGTCGTGAGTTTTGAGGGCGGCAAGGTGGAAGTGGGTCGCAAGGCTCACGACAAGCTGACCAGCGCAGGTTTGGGCATACAGGGCAGCACGGTGCGCTCCCCAAAAACACTGTTGGGCCGTGAGGAGCAGGTCATCGACGGAGTCCGGCGCGACCCGGTGCAAATGGTTGAGCATGTCTTGGACCATGTGCGGCGCTTCGTTCTGCAAACCAAGGCTGGGAAAGGCCTGAAGATGGACCGGGTGGTGGCGACTATCCCTGTGAATATGGAAGGGCACCGCCGGGCACTGCTGCGACAGGCCTTTCGTCAGGCGGGCATGAGCGTGGTGCAGTTTGTGCATGAACCGCTTGCTGCCCTGTACGGCTACCTGCGGATGTCTGAAGGAACGCCAGACCTGATTCGACGCTACGACGGCAAGCTCCTCTTGGTGTTTGACTGGGGCGGCGGCACGCTGGACTTGACCTTGTGCCGGGTGCTGAACGGACTTCTCGTGCAGATAGCGAACGATGGCACTGAGGAGGTCGGCGGTGACTTTTTTGATGAGGAGCTGCGCAACGAGGTGGAGAAGAGGTCCCGAGCTTTGAATAGCCTGGGCGATGACGTGGACGTGTTGCCGGAGGCCCGCAAACGGCTGCTGCACGAATGCGAGAAGGCCAAGATTCGCCTGAGCGACCGCAGCACCTGGAACGTTTACGTTGACCCTTACTACCAGAGCGAGGACCAGACCGACCTCCAGGTCAACCTGTCGCGAGATGACTTGCAAGATATCGTCGGCCACCTCGTTAAGAAGGGCGTGGCACGCATCGAACGGTTGCTGGAGCGCGAGGGGTACTCGACGGCTTCGGTGGAGTTGTGCCTGGCAACAGGCGGCATGGTGAACATGCCCATGGTGAAGAACCGTCTGGACGAGCTGTTCGGCCCGGGTCGTGTCCACATCTCCAAGCGCAGTGCATCGGCGATTGCCGAGGGGGCAGCCTGGGTGGCGCATGACCAGGCGCGGTTGCATTTGGCGAAGAATGTGGAGCTTGGCCTTGCCCGGAACTCCTATGTGCCTCTGCTACAGGCGGGGGTTGAAATGCCGCTGGAACGGGAGCATCGCCGCGAGCGGTTTGACCTGTACTGCGTAGACCCCAGCGATGGACACGGTAAGTTCAGTCTGGTGAGTCCGCATCGGCCTGGCCCCCGCGTGCTGGCCAACGACCAGCGCAGACCCTTGTGCAATCTGTTGTTGAAGGTGGATGCCAAGGCGCGCCCGTTTCAGGAGCGCCTGGAGCTGGAGGTCAGCGTGGATGAGAACCTCGTCCTCACTGCGACGGCCTGGTCGCTGAACCAAAAGGGACGGGCTGTGGCAGAAGTCCACGACCTAGAATTTGCGCTGGCGACGCCGGGTGCCAAGAGCAGTTGGCTCAACTCTGACCTACTCGGAAATGACAGTGATAGCGCTGGGCACGAACCTGGCGACCTATCTATGAGGTCGAACATCGCAGCTCGCAAAGACGATAGCTTGGTGCCCGGAGAAGTTTTGTATCGCTTCAAGCCGTTCTACTTCCGCGTCGAGCAGAACCCGCCAAAGATTCAGGTCGAAGAGAGACTGTATTACGAGCCTTGCTGCCTATGCGGGCGTGCGTCCAACGACCCGGATTGCAGATGCGCATCGGTGCCGGCATCGCGGCATTCCGGAACGACAAGGCCCAGCGCATGAGCGTAACCGTCTTGGACCGACTTGCAGAATTGCTGGCAAAAGCTCCTGCGGGTAACTCACACACGGCTGCGACGGCAGCTGCAGTGCTCTGGACCGACAAGGAGCGGCAATGGGAAGGTGCCATCGGGCAACTGCGGCAGGCCATGCCGCGGCTACTCACGCTGGGAGACTTCAATATCGAGCAGCGGTCCGGCCCTGCCATTTGGCTCAAGTGCGCCATCGCAGGCTTCATGCCTGAGGTGGAAGTCACAGGGGTTCCTGTGGTGTACCTCCCTGGCGTGAGCCGTGCTGACCTGCGCGCCATTGAAAGTTGCCCGCGTGATTTGCAGCCCTTGGCGGAGCTGCAGTACCGGGGTGTTTTTTGGAGCCAGCTCAATGGCAAGGATTGGACGG
>JAHAYB010000512.1 GCA_018384835.1 Comamonas sp. | reverse complement strand
TCATGACCCCGACCGAGCGCAAAAACCTCACCGACCTCTTTCACGCTGCTTTCGAGATGGCACACGAAAAAGGCCAAACACCCCCCGTGGATTTGATGCATTTCGGCAAGTATCTCCGCGTACTCGAATCAGGCTTCTCGCCACAGAAGCACGGCCATGAAAAGCTGCTTTACCTGCTGCGTGACTTCCCTGATCTGCTTTACATCAGGAAGGATGCCGAAGTCACCCCGCCCCGGTATTACGTGGCCCTGCGCAACAAGCCGAAGCAGCTTATTGCGTCGCCTCGTTCTGCGGCAGCCCCCGGCTTGCTTCAGCCCCAGTGGGTCGCAGGCGACCTAGTGGAGCGCTATCTTGAGCGGCTGGCGCAATCCAACGCGCAACTCCATGTCAGGCTAGATGCGCAGGAGCGCCAGCTCACAACCATCCAGCGCGAACTAGAACAGAGCCGGGTCAACGAAGCCCGGCTCAACACAAATCAGCAGGACCACGAACGCCAGCTTGCAGTGATCAGGCGCGAACAGCTGCAGAGCCGTTCCAACGAGATACGGATCAACCTACAAATCCAGGAACACGAACGTTTGCTCACCGTCAAACGGCAAAAATAATTCTTGCTCAGCATGATTGATACCCTCATTGCTACTCTACAGGATCGATTGCGGGCAGACATCGAGCAAATCCACATCGACGACGGCAGCTCGACCGCGCGCAGTGCCGAGCGGCGAATGCAGGCCGTGGCAGAGCATTCGCCAGCTTTCATCGCCATGCTGGCCGAACCCTGGCTGGGCAGCGATGCTACGCCGCAAACCCTGCGCATCCTCGAACATTGCGCACGGGTTCACCTCTATGCGCGGATCCTTGATGACGCACTTGACGAGAACCTGCCTATCCACCGCAACAACCTACTGCGAACCCAAGCTCTGTACTGGGAAGCGGTGCAAGGCCTGAGCGCGGGTACACCCGCGCCGCTCGCACAGCAAGTTGTGCAACTGATTGCCGAAACGGTTGCTGCGGTACAGGCCGACGACCAACAGCGCACGCCGCTGCAATGGGGAGCAAAGAACCACCACCTGCTTCTGGTGCCTTTGCTGCTTTCGGGTAACAGCCTAGCGTACCAGACCTGCCGCGCCGGCCTCTCGATTCTGATCGCTCTGGTACAGGCCGGTGACGAATGGCGCCAGGGTGAAATCGAATCGCCAACGGTACATAGAAACTTCCTGTCACTGCTAGCCGCCAGCGTCGAGCCGGAAATGCTGGCAGACCTGAACCAGCATGGATGGTATCGAGCGTCACAGCGCATCGTCTGGAATGCGCGCCAACTGCTCAATGTGCTATCGACCTGATCCAGTCATGACCATGAAATCCACCCCCACTTTCCACTCGACGGCATTTGCCCGCTCCGATGCACTACAGCGGGAGTTGCAATCCTTTGCTGACCAGCTGGAAGCCGACTCTGACTTGACCGATGGCGTGCTGACCGCGCGCGTGGTCGGGGAATTTTCCGCCGGTAAGACCCGCTTCTTGCGCGAGCTGCTCGGCCATCTGATCCCCGAGCCGTTGTTCCCAATCAGTTCACTGGAGCGGCAGACCCGGCTGCAACTCGAAATCACTTACGGCAAAACGCCGGCATTGACCCTGATTGAGCGTGCTGAGGACTACCAGCCCGCAAAGACCCTCAAAGAACTGGCGAGCTTTCCCGAACGCCAGGAACTGTGCGATCTCGACCCGATGACGCACAGACTGCGGCTGGCATTGAATGAGCCCCAGATGATCCTAAGCGAGGGCGACGGCTTCAGCGACGACAAGAGTCCCAAGCGGCTGTTCTTGATCGACACGCCGGGCTGGAACTCAGGCGATGACGAACTGGCAGAGCGCGAAGCCTCATCGATCCTGACCGGTTACCACAACCTAGCCTTGACCTATGTCTCGCAAGCCGCGCGGGTTGATGGCGCGCTCAACGCCGAACATTTGCGGGACTTTTTGGATGCGCTGGCGGGAGCCGATTTCCTGGAGCAGCCCAAGCTGATCTTCATCGTGACGAGCTGCCCACTTGCTGAATCCGAACGCTGCCAGCAGCGGGTGACCGATCTGGTACGGCACCTTTGGCAGGAACTCGGCAACAACCCCGACGAGCTGGGTCTAGACATTTTCTGTGTTGATTTCGCCGAGTTCTCGACAACCGAACTGGAAGAATTCCGTGCAGCTTTCTGGAATGCACTGCTCGCGCCGCTGCAGCAAAAGTCGCAGCTCGAAGAAGCTTGGATCTCTGCTTTGCGTCGTTGGCCCGCGCAATGGGCTCTAACCAACGAACTGAGCGCTAGCGCAAAACTTTTGGAGCGGGCCCGCAATCTGATGGGCAAGGCACGCCGGGATGACGAATTCGTGGTTGGCATGAACCAGTACCGGCTGATGGGACTGGATACGTCTCAAATGCGCCAGAAGGTTAAGACCACCTGGCTGCGTCAGCTCGAGTGCAATGCTTCCGAACTGGAGCAGTGGCAGGCGCCCTGCTTGCCAAACGGCCATCCGCTGTTGGACTGGTGGCAGCACTACTGGCTGGAGAATCTGAACCGGTTACTGGCCCCGGTACGCGCATTTTTCGATCATGCTAGCCGGATCATCGACAGCTTGACGCCAGATATCGAGGATCTGAAGCAGCATCTGCTGTTGGCGCTGGACCGGCCCCACGCCCTGGCGCTGCTGAACCTTGAAAGCAGTTTTTCTAATCTGATCGAAACCGTGCAGCAATTGCTGCATGAACCTGCGACAGAAAAACGCCTAGCTACTTTGTTCACGCTCTCACTTTTGCAGGCACGCTACGAAGACCACTACGCCATTCAAAGCCAAGGTAGCGCTGGAGGCGGTGCGCGGAAGCGCACCGTTGCTGAGCTGGCACAGCTGCATGAAGTCCATGCATAGCCCAAGTCGCCGATTAGAAACGTCTACTGCAGGAGCGGGCTGCCGATGCATTAGGCGCATCGCCACCAGCCACAAGCCTGCGATTGATCTCAAAGAGCTGCACGCCAAAATTGGTCAGCTCACGTTGAATCGACCAGCATTTACTGGATGGTTTCCGCCTTCGCACAACTGCTTCGTTGCTTCCATAGTACGACTGCTGGCAGACAAAGAGCAGTCGCTCATGTTGCGTAGCACATAGACTGCAACCGCTGCAAACCGGTAGTTTCCCCTCTTTCAAAGCGGACGTTCAAGTGGGTGGCCTGCTCTGGACACGCGATCAAATCACCGCATGATAGAGGCCATAAAGTCGCATCAGGCGGCTTCATGAGTTGCGCTTGTTCCTGAGCAGCGAGGAGCATCACGGCATCCAACGAGGCCTGAAA
>JAHAYB010000499.1 GCA_018384835.1 Comamonas sp. | reverse complement strand
CTGCTGATGGATGAGCCATTTGCCGCGCTGGATGTGGGCTTGCGCTATCAACTGCATCAACTGCTCTTGCAGCAGCAGGCGGCCAGCGCGATGACGGTGCTACTCATCACCCACGATTTGATGGAGGCGGTGCGCTTGGCCGACGATGTGCTGGTCATGGCTCCCAACCCTGGGCGCATCGTGGCGCATTACCAGCCCCCGGGCGCGGCGCTAGAACGCACGGATGAGCTGGTCTATCGCAGCGCCGCTTTTGAGCTGCCCGGCGCGGGGCAAATGGGCAGCCCTTTGTTAGGCCGCTGGTGCAATCTCGATGAATAACTGCCAAGTGTGGCGCAGCGCCCATCCGGTGTGGATATGCGCGATGCGTCCGTTTTTCTTGCTGGCGCTGCTGTGCGCTATAGGTTTGCTGCTGTGGTGGGGGGCGGTGCTGGCTTGGGGCTGGCCTGCGCCAGCGGTGGCCGGTGGGGTGGTGCTGTGGCACGCGCATGAGTTGGTGCTGGGCTTTGCGGTGGCGGGGGTGGTGGGTTTTTCTCTGACCGCGCTGCCCGAATTTACCGGCGTGGCCTGTGGCTCCTGCCGCCAGTTGCGCCTGTTGGTGGGGTTGTGGCTGCTGGTGCGTTTGGGGTTTTGGGCTTCGGGCGGGCTGGGGGGATTCGGCGGATTCGGCGGATTCGGCTGGGGCGCGTTGGCGCTGGCGGGCATCTGCCAACTGGCCTTGCTTTTGGGCGCGGCGTGGGTGCTGTTGCCCGCCTTGCGTACCGTGGCCGGACGGCGGCACTGGGCATTTGGCTGGCTGGTGCTGGCACTGGCCGCCACCAGCGCAGGTTTTTACAGCGACGCATTGCGCGGCCTGCCTGGGCTGCGCTGGCTGGATGCCACAGTCGGCGTGCTGATGCTGCTGATTGTGGTGGCGGCCAGCCGTATTTCCATGCGGATTGTGAACAACGCCATTGACGAAATCACGCCGGGCGCTGCCCCCTATCTGGCGCGACCGCCTCGGCGCATTTTGGCGGCGCTGTGCATGAGCGGCTATACGCTGGCGGAGTTTTTCATGCCTTGGCAGCCGGTGACGGGGTGGCTAGGTCTTGCCGCAGCGGCGGCCATGCTGAACCTGCTCAACGATTGGCATGTGGGCGCTGCACTGTGGCGCAAGCGCTTTGTGGCGCTGCTCTACGCTTTGTATGTCTGCATGGCGCTGGGCTATGGGGCGTTGGGCGCGGCACAACTGGGATGGCTGCCGGGCGGCATGAGTGCAGGGCGGCATTTTTTAACCATGGGGGCGATTGGCTTGGGGATTTTTATCGTCCTCTCGATTGCGGGGCGGGCGCATGTGGGGCGTTCTGCGGACAAAGGCATTTGGCTAGGGCTGGGCGGTGCGCTGCTGTTGCTGGCTACTTTCTGGCGAGCAGGAGCGGCTCTACTAGGCAGCGGCGGTGCGGGATTGGCGATGGCCGCTGGCCTGTGGTGTGCGGCTTTTGCCCTGCTGGCTTGGCGTGTTGCGCCGGGGCTGTGGCTGGCGCGTACTGACGGGAAAGCGGGCTGCGCGGATTGATTTTGAGGATTTTGCCTTTAACTAAAAGTCATAAGTTTTGCGATTTTTGCAAAGTTTATAACCCCATTCATTTGTAATACAGTGCAGGGTATCGGCTGCTACTGCGCCGCCCACTGTGTTTTCTTTTTTTATTGCCAAGGAGTTTTTAATGACTGAGCGCACCGCTATCGCTGGCTTGCAAGTTGCTAACCAGTTGCACCAATTTATCAATGAACAAGTACTGCCCGGAACCGGCGTGGACAGCAGCGCCTTCTGGGATGGCTTTGGCAAGCTGGTGGCGGACCTGGCTCCCAAAAATGCCGCCCTGCTGGCCGAGCGCGACCGCCTGCAAACCGAGCTGGACACCTGGCACAAAGCCCACCCCGGCCCCATTACCGATATGGCGGCCTACAAACAGTTTCTGACGCAAATCGGCTACATGGTCGAGCCGCCCAAAGATGCCAAAGCCACCACCGAAAACGTTGATGCCGAGCTAGCCAAAATCGCCGGCCCCCAACTGGTCGTGCCTATTTTGAACGCCCGCTACGCCCTGAACGCCGCCAACGCCCGCTGGGGCAGCCTGTACGACGCGCTCTATGGCACCGATGTCATTGCCGAAGCCGATGGCGCTGAAAAAGGCAAGGGCTACAACCCCGTGCGCGGTGCCAAGGTGATTGCCTTTGCGCGTAACTTCCTTGACCAAGCCGCGCCCCTGGCAAGTGGCTCCCACGCCGATGCCACGGGCTACACCGTGAAAAACGGCACGCTGGCCGTTGGCCTCAAGGACGGCAG
>JAHAYB010000365.1 GCA_018384835.1 Comamonas sp. | reverse complement strand
CTCCAGATGCCTTCACAATTTCGGCCCAATGCGGGATTTCTTTCTTGATAAGTTCTGAGAACTCTTCAGGGCTACCGCCTAATACATCGCCACCTTCAGAGCGGAGTTTTTCTACCGCATCTTTTTGTTTAAGAACTTCATTAATGCTTTGATTAAGATTTCTAATAATAGCCTCAGGCGTACCTGTTGGGGCTAAGATACCAAACCATGTAACGGATTCGAAATTAGGGAACCCTGACTCGACCATGGTGGGTGTGTCACGCAACTGTGAGGAACGTTGCTTAGAGGTAAGCACAACGGGATGCAGCTTGCCAGTGCGTACCTGCCCCAATAGAGAAGGAATCGTGCCGACAAACAAATCTATTTGTCCGCCAGAAATATCAGTTAGAGCCTGTGCAATGCCTTTGTAGGGAATATGGCGCAACTTTATGCCCGCAGCCATCTCAAGCTGAGTGACTGCCAGATGCGAAACAGTGCCATTGCCTGCATAGCCGACGGTGACTGTATCGGGACGCGCTTTCGCCGCATTAATGACATCTTGAATAGCATTAAATTTGGATTCGCTGCCACGCACCATAAGCACAGGTGAAGACGAGACTAATGCAATAGGAGCCAGATCCTTTACTGGGTCATATGGCAGTTTCTTGTAGATACTGGGATTGACTGCCAAGTTGCTGGTTTGTCCAATGACTAAGGTATAGCCATCATTGGCAGATTTTGCTGCAGCATCGATGCCTAGATTGCCTCCAGCACCAGGACGATTGTCTACAACAATATTCCAGCCTTTGTTTTCAGTAATTTTTTTCGCTACGGTGCGTGCGATTAAATCGGTTCCGCCGCCAGGAGGAAATGGAACAATTAAGCGAACAGGTTTGTTTGGATAATCTGTTGGAGCCTGTGCTATAGCAAAAGGCGAAATACTGGCAGTAATACCGAAAAACATTGCAATAAACGATTTGCATATTTTCTGGGGAATAGCATTAGTATGCATTTTTTGTCTCCTGAAGGGTGCCTAAATTTTTCTCTGTACCGCAGTTCGAATTTATGCAATAGTTTCAAACCAGACAATAGCGTTTCGCTGTGTGAAACACCGATAAGGGTAAACCATTGGCTGGTGGTTAAAAGAATTCAACAGGAGAAGGTAGATTGCAGGGAGCAAAGATGACAAAAGAAGAACAATTTCACGAGGTAGGGAGGGACGGCGCAAGTGCCGGAAACGTGGCGGCAGTAGTACGTGCGATAAAGATTCTGGACGCCTTCGGATTGGCTGAGTCCCACCTACCTTTGGCAGAGTTGAGCCGACGTTGCAACTTGCATAAAACGACGGTGTTGCGCTTAGCGCGCACGCTGGCAGATGTCGGCTATCTGGTACAAAGGGATGATGGTGAATGGCGTCTAGGGCCTGCTGCAGGGTGGTTAGGAGCACGTTATCGCTCCGGATTTGATGTGCAGGATGTGCTGGAGCCTATGTTGCGAGGGTTAGCGCAAACAACCAGTGAAAGCACGGCGTTTTATGTCCGCGAGGGGAATACACGGATTTGCTTGGTGCGCGTGGAGGGGCCACAAGCATTGCGCCACCATGTGCGGATGGGAGAAAAATTACCCCTAGACAAAGGGTCTCCTGGACATGTGATTCTTGCTTTCTCTGGCAAGCCAGGCGAAACTTACGAGCTTATTCGTAGACGTGGTTACCACTGGTCAATTGGCGAACGTGAACAAGGTGTTGCTACCGTGTCTGCGCCGGTGTTTGGCAAAAATCACCGTTTGCTTGGATCCGTTTGTGTTTCTGGACCAGCCTTTAGGCTCCCACCGGAGAAACTGAAGGAATTAGCAACAGACGTTATTCATGTCTCTAAGGACATCTCTTTTGCGCTCGCAGGAAGTGATACTGTGAAAGCATTGCCAAACCGTGTCAGCCAGTGGTATCCAGATTGAGTTTGAATCGCCCAGCTTTTTCTAGACAGCTTCAGGCCATGAGCAAGCTTTTACAGAGACCTCAACTCAATGACTGCTCTGAGCATCAGCAGTCATTGAATTTCTGTGTCGGATGTCAGCAACCAGCCTGAACCCGACTTTCAGATGTCTACTTCTGCTTTGCTGCGGTTGCTGTCTGTCAATTCCAGAACATGGATGACTGATCGTTGCCGAGTAACAGTCATCGCGCGTGGTTGAAATCTAAGATGCTGGCGCAGTGCCAAGTAGTCCGCAGAGAAGTGGCACTGCCCTGCACCGCATGCATCGCTTAAGCAGGAAAGCTTGCGTCAAAAATGTGTAGGAGCGCATCACTGGCACAGAGCGGAAGTTCTCGGCTTATGCCTTTTCTTCCGAGGAGACAACACCCTTTAACGCAGCAGTATGCTGGCCTAAAGTGGGTGCGGCAAAAGGCACTGGACCAGGTGTTCGGCTAAAGTCCCAGGGGCCTGAAAATCCCCGATAGCTTCCAAGCGTAGGATGGCTAAAATTCTCAATGAGGTTTTCTGCCAGCACTTGAGGATGATCGAACATATCTTCTACTTCTCGGGCGGCAGCACAAGGTACTTCATCGCCGAACAACTCTTCCCACTCTAGAGCAGTGCGTGACGCCAGAGCCTGACGCAACAATGGCACCAATTCGGCGTGACGCTGAGCGCGTTTACGCACAGTATCGAAGCGCAGATCGGACGCGAGATCAGATAAGCCTACCTTGTGACACAGTGCTTCCCAGAAATGCTGTGTGTTCGCAGAGAGGTACAAGTACCCTTGCTTGGTCGGATGAAGGCCAGTGATGCCGCCCGAGCGCATGTCACGCCCTCCAACATCTCGCGGTTCGCCTTCTGCCCAGATTAGCCGAGCCGATTGCATAGTGAGCGCGGAGCGCAGCAGTGACACACCAACATGCTGGCCCCGGCCACTCAGTGTGCGCTCGTACAGAGCCGAAGCCACACCACTGGCCACCAAAGCGGCTGCATAGTAATCAACTACCGATCCATACAGAATCTCAGGTGTACCTGCCTCGCCTTGCATGGCGCACATGCCAGTCATGGTCTGAAGTACTTGGTCATAGCCAGCTTTCGACTTCATGGGGCCCTGCTTCCCGTAGCCTGTCACGCTGCAGTAGATCAAGCGAGGGTTCAACTCCATCAATTGATCAAAGCCTATCCCCAGCCGCTCTGGTACTCCTGGCCGGAAGTTGTGTACCAGCACGTCAGCATTGCGCACCAAGCGCATTAACGTGGCGTGTTCTGATTTTTGTTTAAGGTCCAGCACCATACCCCATTTGCTGCGGTTGACACCAATGAAAGCACGGCTCTCTGCTTCGAGGGTAGAAGGGTATTTGCGTAGGTTATCGCCCACAGGGGGCTCAATTTTTATAACCTCAGCACCTTGATCGGCTAGCAAAGAGCAGCCATAAGGGCCTGCGATGTAGGCGCTAAGATCTAGCACACGCACGCCGCTGAGTGGGCCACGGGGCCCTTGGCGATGGAGATGGGAAAGCGTCATGATAGATTGATATATTGGCTTTCGGTCCCTATGGGATAAGTGCTGAAAGCCATGTTTTTCGAAACTTAGTCCAAAGTGATTTGTCGTTCTTTGGCTAGCTCTTGCCAGCGCTTAATGTCCTGGCGAATGGTTTCGGCAAACTGCGAAGGCGTAACAGGTGTGGCAATGGCACCTTCACGCAAAAAGCTAGATCGGATTTCAGGTTTTGCCAGCACCTGATTCACAGCTTGGTTAAGCTGATTCACAATGGCATCAGGGGTATTGGCTGGAGCCAGCAGCCCCCACCACAGATCGAAGGCATATCCCGGAACTGCTGTAGCCATAGGCGTGAGGTCAGGTGCAACAGGACTTGGTTCTGGGCTGGTAATACCTACAGCTCGTAGCTTGCCATTGCGAACCATAGGCAAGATAGAAGGCCCGCTAGAAATCATCAGTTGCACCTGATTGCCGGCTACGTCAGTGACTGCCTGCCCTTGCCCCTTGTAGGGAACATGGATGATGTCAAAACCCGGCACCATAGTGCGCAGCAGTTCTGTTGCGAAATGATTGACGCTGCCTGTACCCGAGCTTGCATAGTTGTACTTTCCTGGGTGAGCCTTTATTTCTTGTATCAGCTCTACGGGTGTTTGAGCCGGAAAGTCTTTATTCACCGCTACTACAAACGGCCCCTTGGCAAACATAGCTATGGGCGCAAAGCTTTTCACAGGGTCAAAAGGCAGCTTGCTCTGCGCGGCGGCATTGGTGGTTATGCTCGAAGATACGGCTACCACGGTGTATCCATCCGGCGCCGCCTTGGCCACCTGTCCCGTGCCAGTGTTACCGCTGGCGCCTGGACGGTTGTCTACGATCACAGGGTGTTTAAGCAAATCGCCCAGCTCCTTGGCAACAAGACGCGCAAAAACATCGTTCGATCCCCCCGGTGGATAGGGGACAACCATGGTAATAGGCTTCTGAGGATAAGAGTCTGCAGCCTGGACTGGGCTGGCTAGCAAGGCTAATGCTGAGGTGATGGCGAGAGAAAAGCAGCGGCGAGAAGTTTTCATGAGTTGTCTCCTTGGTTGTTATGGGGAATCTGGTGCGCAACATCAGCCGGTGAGCAAGCCGCTGGCGCGCGCGCTGGCAATAATGGCCTGGGCGCGCAGTACAAAGGGGCGGTCAATCATCTTGCCGTCCACTACAAAAGCGCCCGTGGAACTGGCTTCCGCCTTTTCAGCGGCTTGTAGCACGCGCTGTGCATGAGCAATCTCAGTTTTGGTCGGCTGGTAGACGCTATTAGCCAAGGCAATCTGGCTAGGGTGAATGCAGCTCTTACCAATAAAGCCCAAGCGACGAGAAAGCTCGGCCTCAGCACGAAAACCTTCTGAATCGTGAATATCTGCAAATGCCCCGTCGTAGGCGAAAACATTGGCTTCTGCGGCAGCCATGCGCACCGTAAATAGCGCCTGCTGTAGGGCGCTGGGCTCCCGCCTGTGCACTCCATAGGGCTCGAAAAGATCGCCTAAACCCAATTGCAGGCCTACTACCGCCGGATGTGCACGAGCTAGTGTGGCAGCCATACGCAATGATTGAGGGGTTTCAATATTGAGCAGCAAACCTGGTAGTTCAGACAAACCATTAGCCAGTCCGGCATCAGCGATGCACGCTGCAGCTTGCACTACCGCATCAGGGCTGTCTGGTTTAGGCAGATTGACCAAATGCAGGCCGGGCCGAACGACGGCAGCTACGTCGGCGGCAAAATGCACTGTGTCCATTGCGTTTACGCGCACGATCAAGGTCTTGGAAGTTGCCTTGGCTGCTGGACTTTCTAAAAAAGCTTTTAGCATGTCTCTGGCCTCTTCCTTACGAGGCTCAGCTACAGCATCTTCTAAATCGAATGACAATGCATCCGCATCGCTGGCTAGGGCCTTAGCGAAGAGTTCAGGACGCGAGGCTGGAACAAACAGTTTGCTTCTCATGCGGTCATTGTGAATGGCGTGCAAGAAAAGAAAAACACATCTAATATTGTTTCAAACAATAGAAAAATTATGGAAACAGCCTATCTCGAAAGTTTTTTGCTGGTGGTGGAAACAGGCTCCTTAGCTGAGGCAGCACGACGTTTGAACATTACTGCTGCAGCGGTCGCTCAGCAGATCCACAGCTTAGAGCGCGAATTTCATGCACCGCTTTTGGCTCGCGCAGGGCGTACAGTCCAGCCCACGCCTGCAGGCCACCGTCTTGCACACAGCGCCCCCCTGCTTCTTAGGGAGCTGGCTAATGCCAAAACGCATGTAAATGAAGCTGGCGTAGCCGGAGAGCTGCTAATAGGCACTATCAATACAGCGCTGCACAGTTTGCTGCCAGATATCCTGTCAAGCTTTGTCACTCGCTGTCCGGATGCCAAGGTATTTCTTGAATCCGGTACTACTCAACAGCTTTATCAGGCCGCGCAGCAGGGGCGACTGGACGCAGCCGTATGTCTATATCCGTCTTTCGCTCTGCCTAAGACGTTCGATTGGGCACTGCTACGGGAAGAACCGCTGGTTCTGCTGGCCCCCCGTTGCATGGCAGGGCAAGAACCTCATGAGTTGCTGCGTAGTCAGCCACTTATACGCTATGACCGTTCGCTGGGTGGAGGCCAAATGGTGGAAAGCTATTTACGGACTGCTCAGATAGCTCCACGGGAACGTTTCGAGCTCAGTTCACTAGTTGCTATAGCGCTTATGGTAGAAAAAGGTCTAGGCGTGGCTCTGGTGCCTGACACGGCGTTGGCTATGCCAGAGGGCCAAGGTGTAGTCCGTATGGCTTTACCCTTGAAGCAAGAAAAGGTCAGGCGCTTTGGCGTAATCTGGCTGCGCGCATCGGCACGACTACCGCTCATTCATCACCTGGTTGAATGTGCTCGAGCTGTAGTAGCAGAACGTGGCGGACCGCAAGCATCACCCCGTTAGGGATCTTTTAAAGAAGCCGCTTGGGGATGGCTCCTTTGGTCATAAGCAGCCCTTGGCAACTCTGTGCTGAACGACTGCAACCAGCCTGAAGCAGCGTTCAAGAGCACAAAGGAATTCAGTACAAGTACTAGGTGCTGCCGAGAAAACTGAGCAAAAGCGTAGAAACCCCAGTTTTTAATCCAACGCTGAAGAAAGGT
>JAHAYB010000364.1 GCA_018384835.1 Comamonas sp. | reverse complement strand
GGCGCGGCAGTTGCGCCAGCAGCAGGGCTTGCTGGTCTATCACAGCAGTTGGTTCAATCTGCCCTTGCCGCAGGCGTTGGATGCGGCCTTTAGCCCGCAGGAACACCGCTTTGGCATCCACGGTGGGGAGGTGGAAACGGCCATGATGCTGCATCTTGCCTCCGAGCTGGTCGATATGCAGCAGGCACGGGACTTTCCCTCCACCTCTGCCCAGCGGGCACGGGATTACCCGATTTTGGGCAATGGCAAAAGTGCCAAACTGGGCTGGGCAATACAGGATTACCACCCTGCTGGTGCAGTTGGCAACGCCGCCGCTGCCGATGCCCAGCGCGGTGCAGCCTTGGTACAAGCGGCTGGCGGCGTTTTGGCACAGTTATTGCAAGAAATACACCGCCTGCCCGCCGATACTGTAGGGGCAAAGTATTGAAAAAAACTTCTACGAAGAAAGGCTTGTTCTGATGCAATCACTCACCACCCTAGCCATTGCTGTTGATGGCTCCCCCACCGCCCTACACGCTGTGCGCCAAGGCATCGCGCTGGTGCAAAACGGCCTGCAAGCGCATATTGTGCTGATTCATGTGCAAGAGGCCGCCAGCTTGCTAGAGCTAGCCACCCAGGATGCCGATGCCATTGCCGAAGCAGCCACGCAGGCGGGCGAGCACTTAATGGCTCCGGCCGCTGCCTTGCTGCAAGAGGCCGGCCTGCCCTTTAGCATGGAAGTGGTGCTGGGCGAACCGGCTACCGTGCTGCTAGATATGGCGCACAGCCTGCAAGCGAGTTTGCTCATTGTGGGCACACGCGGCATGGGAGTGGTGGGGCGGGCGCTGATGGGTTCTGTCTCCCAAGCCATTCTGAACCGCGCTGATTTGCCGGTGCTGGTGGTCAAGCCGCCCGTTTAAGAACATGTGGTTAGAACATGCCCTTCGTGCTGGCTACTTTGCCTCATCGGCTATAGCGGCAGCGGGGCTGTCGCTCTGGCTGGGGCTGCTGGGGCCGGGCAGGTAATGCTCGCCATCGTGTACGCCGTTGCGACCGGCTTGTTTGGCGGCGTAGAGGCGGGCATCGGCCAGCGCTAATAAGTCTGCCGGGGTTTTGTTGCCATCAGGGAGCAACTGCGCCACGCCTAGGCTGACGGTGACAGTCTTGGCCACGCCGGAGCCTTTGTGCTCCCACTGCAAGTCGTACACGGCCCGGCAGATGGCTTGGGCTTTGGCAATTGCGCCTTCCCAGGAGCATTCGGGCAGCAGGCAGGCAAATTCTTCACCACCGTAGCGGGCGACAAGGTCGTAAGAGCGCACGGCATGGGGCGCAAGCACTTTGGCCACAGCCTGCAAGCAAGCATCGCCCTGGGGATGGCCGTAGCGGTCGTTGTACTGCTTGAAAAAATCAATATCCAGCATGATGAGTGATAGCGGCTGGCCTGAGCGACGGCAGCGCTGCCATTCGGCTTGCAAGCAACGGTCAAACTCGCGGCGGTTGGCTAAGCCGGTCAAGCCGTCCATGCTCGCCTGGCGCTGCCACTGTTCAGCCTGGGCTTGTTGGGCGGTGCGGTCGTGGAAGGTGACTAGCAGCTTGTCTTCAAAGTACATGCCGCGAATCACTACGGTGAGCAAGGTGCCGCTGCGGGCGGTGACGCGGTATTCCTGCTCTTGCAGGTGGCCTTGGCCGCTGGCTTTGGCTTGCTCCAAGGCTTCGCGCCACTGGCGGCTAACTTTTTGGCGGTATTCCTGCTCTGGGTAGGCATGTTGTGCCCAGGCATCCATGCCGGGCACTTCCTCAGCGGTGTAGCCAAAGTATTCAAGAAATTGCTGGTTGCGGTAGTAGATTTGGCGCTGCGCATCCACTAGGCACAGCGCCACGGGCATGGTCTCCATCAAGTGCTGCTGCATCTCTTGGGCCGCTTCAAGCTGTATGGCTTGCTGCTTGGTTTCGGTAATGTCATACACATAACCGTGCCAGAGGGTAGAGCCATCTTCCAAGCGCTTTGGCCGCGCCCGCCCTTTGACCCAGCGCATCCCCCGGCGGGGGTGGTTGACGCGGTATTCGCACTCCCACAGCGCCAGGGTTTTGCCCGATTGGTAGGTGCTAGAGATAAGTTGGGGGAGGTCATCAGGGTGAACAATGGTGTGCAAAGGCTGCACATCTTTGGCCAGGACTTCTGCGCTGATGCCGTAAATTTCTTCAATGCCCTCGCTGCAATACGGGAAGAAGAGATTGCCCTCTGGCATTTCCTGGAGCTGGTAAATCATGCCCGGCACGTTGTGCGCTAAATGCTCAAAGCGCTGGCGCTGGTAATGCTCTTCGCTGATGTCCGATTGTGTGCCCACCACCCGTAGGGGTAAGTTGCTGGAGCTATCGCGGGCAATGATGCGCCCTCGGTTAAGCATCCAGCGCCAGCTACCGTCTTTGCAGCGCATTCGGTGAACGCTGCTGTAGTCTTCCACCAAGCCCTGGGTGACTTGCGCCCACAGCGCTTGTGCCTGCGGCCAGTCATCGGGGTGGATGCGGCTGCCCCATTCTTTGATGCCATCGCCAACGTCTTGCTCTTCGTAGCCCAACATGCTTTTCCAGACGGGCGAGAAGTACACCTTTTGCTGTTGCAAGTCATAGTCCCACACGCCTTGGCTGGTGGCTGTGAGCACGGCTTGCCAGCGGGCATCAAGGGCACGGTTTTTGGCGTGTAAGCGCTCTTCTTGGCGCTGTAGGTGGCGCAAATTGGCCTGCATAGCGCGTAGCCCCAGCCCAGCAGCCACTGCTAGCAGCAGGTAGAGCAGCACCGTCCACAGCAATTGCGTGCGCCAAGGTTGCAGCACTTGCGCCCAGTCGCGGCTAACGGCAATGACCAGGGGCACATCGGTAGGCAGCTCTGAGACTTGCAAAAGCTGCATCACCGCCAGGCGCGGCTCATCGTTGGGGTGTACCCGCCCGCGCATGACTTGGCGCGTTTGACCCGATGCCAAGAACTGGGCGAGCAATAAATCAGGGGCGTTGAGTGCGGTCTGTGTATTCAACGGCGCTTCTTCAGCAGACAAGGCGACAAAGCGCATTCCCTGGCCATGCAGTAGGCCGATGCGGCTATCGCGGGTGTGCAACGCCGAGCGCAGTAGGGCGTGAAAATCGCTGTCTCGCAGTTGCGCCGTAACCAGGCCGCTGAAGTGGCCATCAATGCTGGGCAACTGCCGGGCAATCACCATAATCTGCTGGCCAGCGTGGTGCGAGGAGGCAAAGGGCGGGCTAATGAGCAAGGTGTGCGGCGGCACTTGCGCGGCATTTTCAGAAAAATAAGGCCAAGACTTACACTGCACCCCCAGCAAATCCGGGCGGCTGGAGCGAACGATAACCCCCTGCTTATCCAACACCGTCAACGCCTGCACACCGAGCAGGGCAGAGCCCAAGGCTTCTAGGTGCTGCTGTAAGCGGGCATCGCTGCCGCCAGAACCGGTACTGCTACCCGTTTGAGCAGTTTGAGTGGCCAGTAGGCTTCCCAGGGCTTTGTCAATAGAGCGCATCTGCAAGGCCAGACTGTCGTGCAGCATTTGTGCCTGCTGCTCTAGGCGCTGGTTTTCACGATGCTGCAAGCTGTGCAGCTCTTGCCACAGCCAAACCACCAGCACAATGCCCGAGGCAATGAGCACCAGCGTCAACCACCACCACTCACGGCGGTAGCGATCAGCAGGCGGTAGCAAGCGCTGTAAAAATGGGGGCATGGCAAACCTCGCAATAAAAGGCTATCTACCAAGACAAGCAAACCGCTGCGTGAGGCTAGACCTGCGTTTACCCCTCCTCAACAGAAAAGCAAACCGCCCACTGTGCCCGCGCTAGGTGTGCCGCCGCCGTGGCGGTAGCCTAACAATTTAGCCTGCAAACATTTGCGCCAAGGCCAGCCCTGGCTCATCAGCGCGCATAAAGGCTTCGCCCACCAAAAAGCTGTGGATGCCGGCATCGCGCATGTGCTGCACGTCTTGCGGCGAGAGGATGCCCGACTCCGTCACCAGCAAGCGCTCAGGCGGTACTTGCTGCTGCAAGTCGAGTGTGGTTTGGATGTTGACTTCAAAGGTACGCAGATTGCGGTTGTTCACCCCTACCAGCGGGGTTTTCAGGCGCAGGGCGCGTTCCATTTCGGCGGCATCGTGTACTTCCACCAGCACGGCCATATCCAGGCTGTGGGCAATGGCCTCCATATCGGCCATTTGCGCATCGTCCAGGCAGGCGGCAATCAACAGCACGCAATCTGCGCCCATGGCGCGGGACTCGTAGAGTTGGTAGGCATCGCCCATAAAGTCTTTGCGCAGCACTGGTAGCTGGCAACTGGCGCGTGCCTGTTTCAGGTAGTCAGGCTGGCCTTGGAAGAATTGGCGGTCGGTCAGCACCGAGAGGCAGGCGGCGCTGATGCCGTCCGGTCTGCCATCGCCCTGGGCATAGCTTTGGGCAATGTCAGCGGGGATAAATTCGCCCTGGCGAATCACGCCCTTGCTGGGGCTGGCTTTTTTGATTTCAGCAATCACCGCTGCTTGTTTTTTTTCTAGCTTGGCACGCAGTGCCCCGACAAAATCGCGGGTGAGTACGCGGCTTTCGGCATCGCGGCGCATTTGCTCCAAGGGGGTGCGCTTTTGCGCGGCGGCGATTTCCTCGTGCTTGACGGCACAGATTTTCTGCAAGATGTCTGACATCGGTGTTTGTCCCTTAATGATTGTGCGATGTTTATAGCTATGCCAACAGTTTAGCCAGCTATTCGCCGGGTATAAGCCACCAGTTGCTGCATTTTTTGCAGGGCTGCACCGCTATCGAGTGCTGCTTGAGCACGCGCCAGGCCATCGGCAATGCTGCTGGCCACGCCTGCGGCGTACAGGGCAGCGCCAGCGTTCAGGCAGACAATATCGCGGGCTGCGCCGCCTTCGCCCTGCAATACGCCCATCAGCTTGGCTTTGGACGCTTCAGGCGTATCGACCTTGAAGGCGCGAGTGCCCACCATGCTCAGACCGAAGTCTTCAGGATGGATTTCGTATTCGCGCACCACGCCGTCTTTCAGCTCGCCCACCCAGGTTCCAGCGCCCAGGCTGATTTCATCCAAGCCGTCGCGGCCATAGACCACCAGCGCATGTTGTGCGCCCAGGCGCTGCAAGGCGCGTACCTGGATGCCCACCAGGTCTTCATGGAACACGCCCATCAAGATGTTGGGGGCGCTGGCCGGGTTGGTCAGCGGCCCCAGGATGTTGAAGATGGTGCGCACGCCCAGCTCTTTGCGCACGGGGGCGACGTTTTTCATGGCCGGGTGGTGGTTGGGCGCAAACATAAAGCCGATGCCCACATCGCGGATGCTGTCAGCAATCTGCGTGGGGCTGAGTTGGATATTCACCCCCAGCGCCTCCATCACATCAGCGCTGCCGCTTTTGCTGCTGACGCTACGCCCGCCATGCTTGCTGACTTTGCCGCCTGCCGCTGCAATTACAAACATGGCGCAACTGGAGATATTGAAGGTTTCCGCCCCATCGCCGCCGGTGCCGACGATATCGACCAGATGCTGGCTGTCATGCACCTGCACTTTGTTGGAGAACTCGCGCATCACCTCAGCGGCGGCAGAAATTTCGCCAATGGTTTCCTTTTTGACACGCAGGCCGGTGATGATGGCGGCGGTCATCAGCGGGGAAATCTCGCCACGCATAATCATGCGCATCAGGTGCAGCATTTCGTCGTGGAAGATTTCGCGGTGCTCGATAGTGCGCTGTAGCGCTTCTTGAGGGGTAATCATGATTTTGGCTTTGTTGGTGGCAGCGGCAATCCTTGCTTTGCTGTCAGTGTTGCTCTAAGTTGTATGGGCGATAAGGTTATTGGTAGTGGTAGCGGCAGGCAATGATGACCAGAGCCTGCCCATCAGCGCAGTAAACCAAGCGGTGGGTGTCATCGATGCGGCGCGACCAAAATCCAGAGAGGTTTTCCTTCAAAGGCTCGGGCTTGCCAATACCCTCGAAGGGGTGGCGCAGACAGTCTTTGACCAAGGCATTGATGCGCTTAAGGGTTTTACGGTCTTGCCCCTGCCAGTATTCGTAATCAGCCCAAGCGGCCAAAGTCCAACTGAGCTGAAGCAGCTTGTCTTTAATCGGCATCCACTAGACCTTGCTGCGTCATTCTCGCCTGACGGTACTGCGCTATGGATTGCGCCAAGTGCGCAGCGTTGGCCGGTGACTTGAGCAGATGCACGGTCTCCATCAGGCTGTTGAACGTGTCTAGCGACATCAGCACCGCATTAGGTGCATCTTGGCGCGTAATGACGGTATAGCCTGCATCGTCAATGACTTGATTCATAACTGTGTGGAGGCTGCTTCTAGCCTCTGAGAAGTTCACAACCCGCATTTTGGTTCTCCTTTGCCTTACCCTTACCTAGTGGCTGTTTTGGATAGCCTTATTGTCTGCTTTGCTCTAAAAAATTCTTCAACATGGCGTGGCCGTGCTCGGTGAGGATGCTTTCCGGGTGAAACTGCACCCCCTCCACCGCCAGCGTCTTGTGGCGCACGCCTTGGATTTCACCATCTTCACTGGTGGCGGTGACAAGCAGGCAGTCGGGCAGGCTGCTTTTCTCAATCACCAGCGAGTGGTAGCGGTTGACAGTGAATTGCTTGGGCAGCCCCGCAAACACGCCTTGCTGGTCGGTGCTGATGACGCTGGTTTTGCCGTGCATCTGCTGCCCAGCGCGGATGATGTGGCCGCCAAAGGCTTCACCAATCGCTTGATGCCCCAGGCAGACCCCCAGCAGCGGCAACTTGCCCGCAAAGTGCTGGATGGTGGGCACAGAAATACCCGCCTGCGCCGGAGCGCAAGGGCCGGGGGAAATCACCACCCGCTGTACGCCTTGCTGCTCTGCCAGCACTACCAGTTGTTCTAGCGCCATTTCGTCATTGCGCACTACCAGCACCTCAGCGCCCAGTTCGCCCAGGTACTGCACGATGTTGTAGGTAAAGCTGTCGTAGTTATCCAGCATTAAGACTTTCATTCCAAGCCCTCCTCGACCAGTTCCGCCGCACGCAGCAAGGCGCGGGCTTTGTGCTCGGTTTCTTTCCATTCCAGCTCGGGTACGGAGTCGGCCACCACGCCCGCCGCTGCCTGCACATACAGGGTGTTGTTTTGAATGACCCCGGTGCGAATGGCAATCGCCATGTCCATGTGGCCGGCAAAGCTCAGATAACCCACCGCGCCACCGTAAATGCCGCGCTTGACGGGTTCCAACTGGTCAATCACCTCCATGGCATGGACTTTGGGCGCTCCCGAGAGCGTGCCCGCCGGAAAGCTGGCCTTGAGCACGTCCATGCTGGTCATGCCTTCTTTCAAAATGCCTTCGACGTTGCTGACGATGTGCATCACATGGCTGTAGCGCTCTACCACAAAGGCTTCGGTGACTTTTACGCTGCCGGTTTGGGCGATGCGGCCAATATCGTTACGCGCCAGGTCAATCAGCATGACGTGCTCGGCACGTTCTTTGGGGTCAGCGAGCAGCTCGGCCTCAATGGCTTTGTCCTGCTCTGCTGTGCCGCCGCGTGGGCGCGTGCCTGCCAGGGGGCGGATGGTGATTTTCTCGCCGCCCGCCACCTTGTCTTGGCGCACCAGAATTTCCGGGCTGGAGCCGACCACCTGAAAATCGCCAAAATTGTAAAAATACATATAAGGCGAGGGATTGAGCGAGCGCAGTGCCCGGTACAGCGACAGCGGGCTTTCCGTATAGCGTTTGTGAATGCGTTGGCCGACTTGCACCTGCATAAAGTCGCCCGCTGCAATCAAATCTTTGGCGCGTTGGGCGGCGGCCAGGTAATCCTCTTTGGCAAAGCTGCGCTGGGCGGGGTGGCTGTCGCCGCCTTTGATTTGCGGCACGCTGACCGAATAGCGCAGCAGCTCTTTTAACTGGCGCATCCGCTTTTTGCCCCGGCTATAGGCTTCGCTTTCCGCCGGGTTGGCATAGACGATGAAGTACAGCTTGCCCGAGAGGTTGTCAATCACCGCCAGCTCTTCGCATTGCAGCAGCAGGATGTCGGGCGTATCCAGGCCATCAGGTGGGCAGGTGTTCTCTAGCTTTTTCTCGATGTAGCGCACCGCGTCATAGCCAAAATAGCCCGCCAGGCCGCCACAAAAGCGCGGCAGACCAGGCACCAGTGCCACTTTGAAGCGCTGCTGGTAATCAGCAATAAAGTCCAGCGGGTTGCCCGTGGCGGTTTCCACCACTTCGCCATCTGTGACCACCTCGGTTTTGGCCTGTGCGCCAAAGCCGCTGGCACGTAGCAAGGTGCGTGCAGGCAGGCCAATAAAACTGTAGCGGCCAAAGCGCTCGCCGCCCTCTACCGACTCCAGTAAAAAGCTGTGCTTGCCGTCACCGCTGGCGTGCGCCAGCTTGAGGTAGAGGGACAGGGGGGTTTCCAAGTCCGCAAACGCCTCGGTCACCAAGGGGATGCGGTTGTAGCCTTGGCTGGCAAGGCTTTTGAATTCGAGTTCAGTAAGCATGGGAGGGGAGAGGCTCTCTATCTTGCAAGACGGGTAGAGGTAGAGGAGGTGACAAAAAATCACAATTTCAACACAATGCCGCAGCAGCCTATCTGGTGGTAAGCCAGCTACGAAAAAGCAAGTGCAAACCGTGGTTTCTATGGGGCAAACACGGGCGGCAAGTGTAGCCCAAGCCCATAAATGGGCAATGCGGCGCAGCCCAGTTCTGCCGATTAAGGCGCTGCCCAAAGGGCGTAGCTTAGGGCTTTTATCCTGTAACGCGACGCTACACTGTAGCGCTATTCGACGGGCAAATCACGTTCCCTCCCCCATAGCAACGATGAATGAATCAACGAGTCCATATAGTGAGTGAGCCTATGACCTCTACCCACCCTATTTTTCACAAGCACGGCGAGCAGTGGCAGTCTTGGATTGAGACCAATCTGCGCAAGCACTGTAGCCCCCATAGCCTCTACGAGCGCATGATTGGCAAGCAGTGGACTCCCGAAGATGCCAGCCTCGCGCTAGAGCACAGCTTGAGCGCCCTGGGTCGCCCCAGCCAATGGCAATGCCCGCTGCCCCGCCTTAACCCCCAAGCCTGGTCGCAGCTAGCCAGCGATGCCGACCCCCATCCCCCCACCCCGCAAGTGCTGGCACGCTTGCACCAGCCCCATGCTTGGCTGCTGGGGCAGGTGCTGACGGCGCAGGAATGCCACGACCTGATTGCCTACGCCCAGGCCAAAGGCTTGCAACCCTCGAACGTGGTGGATGGGCAGACGGGCGACAGCGTCTCCCACCACGCCCGCACCAGCTCTAGCGTGATGCTCACTCGCGCCGAAACCCCGTTGATTGACCGCATCGAGCAGCGCCTTGCCAAACTCACCCAATGGCCGATTGAAAACGGTGAGGGTCTGCAAATCCTGCGCTACCACCCCGAGCAGCAATACAAACCCCATTACGACTGGTTTGACCCAGAGAAGGCGGGCAGCAGCGTTCACTTAAAGCGCGGTGGTCAGCGCGTAGGCACAACGGTGATGTATTTGCAGCCCCCGCTGACCGGCGGCGCTACCAGCTTTCCCAGCGTAGGGGCGCAGCTGACCGCGCCCATGGGCGGAGCCGTGTTCTTCCAAAATCTACGCCCCGACGGCCAGCCCGAAGCCCTGAGCCTGCACGCCGGAATGCCGGTAGAGACGGGCGAAAAAATCGTCATGACCTACTGGCAGCGCCAAGGCCCCTTTCGCAGCGCAGCCGCCTAACCCACACTGCCCATGCCCCGCTTTGCCGCCAACCTCAGCCTGATGTATCCCCATCTGCCCTTTATGCAGCGCTTTGGCGCAGCCGCTGCTGATGGCTTTACGGCGGTGGAATACCTCTTCCCCTACGCCTACCCCGTGGCCGACTTGCGCCAAGCGCTGCAAGACAACGGCTTGCAGCAGGTGCTGTTTAACGCCCCGCCCGGCGGCCTGACCCGCAGCGCCATGGCCAGCGCTTGGGACGAAGGCTTGCGCGGCAGCCTTAGCCTACCGGGTGCGCAGGCCGAGGCGGTATTTCGCGCTGGTATCGAGCAGGCGCTAGAAGATGCCCTGGCGCTGGACTGCCCACGCATCCACGTCATGAGCGGGCTACAAGCCGTGGACACTGCTGAAGATGCCGCCGCCACTAAAGCCCTGGTGCTAGAGCGCCTGCACTGGGTCAGCACCCAAGCACAGGCCGCTGGCCGCCAACTGCTGCTCGAACCCATCAACCAGCGTGACATGCCCGGCTACTACCTACGCAGCCAAGCGCAAGCCCATGCCTTGGTAGAGGCAGTAGCCAGCCCCTATTTGCAAGTGCAAATGGATTTGTACCACTGCCAAATCAGCGAGGGCGATGTGGCCACCAAGCTGCGCCACTACCTGCCCACCGGACGCATAGGCCACATCCAAATAGCCAGCGTGCCCGAGCGCCAAGAGCCGGATGACGGCGAGCTGCACTACCCCTACCTGTTCACCCTGCTCGACCAATTGGGCTACCAAGGCTGGGTGGGCTGCGAATACCGCCCCAGGGGCGATACCTCAGCGGGGCTAGGGTGGTTGCGGGCGCTGCGATAAAGCCAGCGCCGCCTCAAGCTAGCCGCCCCTGCTCTGCGCCATACAGCTCTAGCGCCAAACGCACCACCGTGGCGGCCTCCTGCCCTACGGCGGCGGTAAATTCCGCCTCAGCCTGGGCGGTGGCACGGTGGAAACTCTCGCGCCATTCCAAGCCGTTAGCGGTGTAAAGCACCCGCTTGGCACGCCTATCCCAGGGGTCGGGCAGGCGCTGCACCAAGCCCCAGGCTTCGCACTGGTCCACCAAGTCGGCCATGGCTTGCTTGCTCATGCCAGCACGCTCGGCCAAGTCGGTCAGGCGGTCGCCTTCTGGCGCTAAATGGCGGGTGATGTGGATGTGGGCGGCGCTTACCTTGTCGCGCTCTGCCAGGTTGGACAGGGCCAGGGGAGCAGCCGCGTCTTCCACCATCAGGGCGCGTACCCGCGCATCAAACTGGCGCTGGGCATGGCCCAGCAAACGGCCTAAGTGGGTGTGCCGCCAAGCATCGTCAGCCATCAACATATCCATCGCAAATCCAACAAAAAACTGAATTGAAAAACTGAATTAGTCAGTTTAACGAATAGTCAACTGAACTGATTAAAAAGATGGGTGTTGTTCGCCTACAGTTCGCTGCATTGATTCACTAAGCCAGCGACATCACGCCTGCTTTCCACCGTTTTCCCCCAAGGAGTTTGTTATGAATGCCACCGCCGTTCGCCCCACCGCCGCTGATGCCAACAGCGAAAAAGCCAAAGCCCTGGCCGCCGCCCTGGCGCAAATTGAAAAGCAATTTGGCAAAGGCACCATCATGAAACTGGGCGAAGGCGAGGCGGTGCAAGACATCCAAGTCGTCTCCACCGGCTCGCTGGGGCTGGACGTAGCTCTGGGCGTAGGCGGCCTGCCCCGTGGCCGCGAGATTGAAATCTACGGCCCTGAGTCCTCCGGCAAAACCACGCTGACCCTGCAAGTGATTGCCGAAATGCAAAAACTGGGCGGCACCTGCGCCTTTATTGATGCCGAGCACGCTCTGGACACCCAGTACGCGCAGAAGGTGGGGGTCAACCTCAACGACATCCTGATTAGCCAGCCCGACACCGGCGAGCAAGCGCTAGAAATTGTCGATAGCCTGGTGCGCTCTGGCGCAGTGGATTTGATTGTGGTGGATTCGGTCGCCGCCCTGGTGCCCAAGGCCGAAATTGAAGGCGATATGGGCGACAGCCTGCCCGGCCTGCAAGCCCGCCTGATGAGCCAAGCGCTGCGCAAACTGACCGCCACCATCAAAAAAACCAACTGCACGGTGATTTTCATTAACCAGATTCGCATGAAGATTGGCGTGATGTTTGGCAGCCCCGAAACCACCACCGGCGGCAATGCGCTGAAGTTCTACGCCTCGGTGCGCTTGGATATTCGCCGCACCGGCAGCATCAAAAAGGGCGATGCTGTGCTAGGCAATGAAACCAAAGTCAAGGTGGTGAAGAACAAAGTTTCAGCGCCCTTCAAGGTAGCCGCCTTTGACATCCTATTTGGCGAGGGTATCTCGCGCGAGGGCGAGATTATCGATATGGGCGTGGAAGCCAAGATTCTGGAAAAGTCCGGCGCTTGGTACGCCTACAACGGCGAAAAAATCGGCCAAGGCCGCGACAACGTGCGTGAATTTCTGCGCGAAAACCGCGCCCTGGCGGTAGAAATTGAAAACAAAGTGCGCGAAAGCCTGGGCATTGCCCCCTTGCCTGCAAGCTCCATCCCCGCCGCTGCCCCTGCGCCGGAAGCGCCCACCAAACCTGCCGCCAAAGCCAAAAAAGGCGAGGTAGGCGAGGTGGATGAAGACGGCGTAATTGCCGAATAAAGCAAGCCAAGGCACAGAGGCGCAGACCATGGCCTTTCAAAAACCCAGCCTGACGGCGCGAGCGCTACGCCTGCTCTCCCAGCGCGAGCATTCGCGCTTGGAGCTAGAGCGCAAACTCGCCCCCCATGTCGATGCCGAGCAAGGCGATGATTTGGGCGCGGTGCTAGACGGGCTGGAGGCCAAGGGCTTTATCAACCCCGAGCGCGTGGCGCAATCAGTGCTCTACCGCCGCGCCGCCAAGCTGGGGCGGGGGCGGGTGCTGCAAGAGCTGCGCCAAAAGGGGCTGGATGAAGAGCTGGTGCAGGCCGCCAGTGAGCAGCTCAAGGCCAGCGAACACCAACGCGCCTGGCAGGTGTGGCAGCGTAAATTTGGCCAACTAGCCACCACGCCCCAAGAAAAAGCCAAGCAAATGCGCTTTCTGGCCAGTCGGGGCTTTGACGCTGACGTGCTGCGCCGCGTGGTGCAAGGCATCGCCCCAGAAGAGGACGATTAACGCCCTACGCTACGCCCCCACCTGCAATTCCAAGCCCGCATGTTCGCGCAAGGGGTGGAAGTGGATTTTCGGAAAGCGCTCCTGCGCCAAACGCACGTCATAGGGGCTGGTGCATAAAAACGCCAAGGTATCCGCTGCGTCATGCGCCAGGCGCAGGGGGTAGGCGTTTTCAAATTCGCGCAGCTCGGCGGGGGTGTCGGCGGTAATCCAACGTGCGCCGGTGTATTGGCAGCCTTCCAAACGAATATCGCAGTCGTACTCCGTTTTTAGGCGGTGTTGCACCACCTCAAACTGCAACTGGCCGACTGCGCCCAGCAGCATATTGCCGCCTGCATCGGGTTTGAAA
>JAHAYB010000455.1 GCA_018384835.1 Comamonas sp. | reverse complement strand
GTGGAAGGTATGTGGATCGAAATGGTCAAGATTGCGAAAGGCGTAATCCTGCTTAAAATGCCTATCGTGTTGTACGCAAACCTGGTCAGCAACGTGATGTATGCAATCTCGACGGGCTCAGTAAACCCTATGGAACTGCTCCGGGATTACCGTGATGGGTTCCGTGAGGTCAATGATTACATCAAGGCCAACACACGTATAGCAGAGCTGGAAGCGCAACTGACTATGGGCAGAGCTGCAGGTTCTCGGGTACGTGGAAAAGAAAACCTAGAGAGTAAGATGAAGCATGTAACTGCCGAAATAGACATGCTGAGAGCAAGGCAGGCAAAAAATCCTCTACATAGCCTATTCCAAGCTGGTATGTATCAATCCTATATCCAGGACGTCGGAGCTAACACCCTGTCAGAGTCCAATCGTCTGTCGGAATTGGTCAGCAAGCGCATAGAAAAATTGCCGAAAGCAGTTAAATATACGGCTGAGGTTGCCTACCTAACGCAAAACACGCAGTGGTATAAAATTTCGCAAGAGATTCTGCAGCGTTCGGACATGATATCTCGTGCTGCCGAGATGAAAAGGGAACGTCGTCGGGCAGATAAGCAGATGAATGGGCAGCTAAACCTGCCTGATTGGTGGGTTAACGCACAAAAAGAAAAGTTGGGGGATTACCCTGCAAGGAAGGCTCTTACTCCAAGAGAAAGAGAGGAATTCAGGGAAAAATTCGAAGAGGTGCTGTTTCAAGCTGTCAAAGACAACTATATCAACTACACCCTGCCTAATACGGCATTTGAGGAGTGGGCTAATAGGGTTGGGTTACTTATGTTTACGAAGTACCTAAAGCGGGTACAGCCCATTATTCGTAACAGCTTTATGCAGCATCCCCTGAAAACAGCGACTATGCTACTTGTAGGCAGCACTGTTGCTCAGAGCATGAGTACTATTCAGGATTCGAACTTGTTAATGCGGTCGTTCGATTTCTCAGGGGACTTCAATCCGCTAGGGGCTGTACCTTTATACAACCCTTTGCGAACATTGGAGCTGGTGTTGATGCCGCCCATCATCAGGAGCGACACCTACATGAACTTACTCTGGTAGGTCTTGATTACGCAAAGAACGCGTAACTTTGTACGTGACCACTACTGCAAGTACTAATCCTATGCCCATGGCAAGGACATAGGATATGTACAACATCAGCAGCACCAGTACAAACAAGATCAAGCCAGATATCACCAGCCCTACCGAGAAGAATAGGGTTTTTAAGAGATCCATGGTCAGTCCAGGCTATTGAGGCGTTTGGCCTCTTCAAACTCGTCTTTCACTTTTTTGTATACAGTTCCTGTAAATTTGGGAGGCGATACAAGCAAGAAAAGACTGATGGACATGGAGGCTACCATGGCAACCACCATACCGGCATAAGTGCCTTTGAAAAGCCAACCCAGAACTACCATTAGAGACAGGTCCAGTATTGCATCAGCAAACCGCTTTTTTTCAAGCTTGAATTTGATTATGAGCATGTTAAAGGCTGATACAAGGCCTATCAAAAGCAATTCCATAGGTTTATACCTTCTGTTCTGGGTCTACGCCAATGTCTCTCAAGTACTCTGCAATCCGCTCTTCCGGACCGACAAAGCCTTCTGGCTTAGTGAGTTTACCGTGCTCATCGACAGGTGCCGATACCTTATCCATTACAGAGTCGGCCACAATGGCGACCATATCTTCCGCCTGCTGTACGCTAAGGCCTAATTTGTACAAAGAGCCGTAAGCAAACACAATGGCGTCAGCTGCTTTATCAATAGCCTCTACAAGGCTTAAAGAAGCTTTTGGGTGTACACCGGCCAGGATAGCCCGAGAGATGTTTTTAGCAGACATTTCTTGGTGAGGAGCGCCCCCATAGCCGAAATTGACTGGGTTGAGTTCGTGGTGTTCCACTACACTTTCCAGATCAAAGCCTTCAAGGGCTTCTTCGATCTGAAAGGAGGCTTCTAGACGGGCGTTAAAGCCTTGACGAAGGAGCCGTGCTTTATCGTTGAACTGGAAGATAATAGCGGAAGATGTGCTAGGGATAGGGTTAGCTGGGCTCATACAGTCACCCCAAGAGAACGCAACATGCACAACGCATTCAGGCCTTCTAGCCCTTTTTTGCGGAATGCTTCTGCAGCTGGACCATCACCTTTCATACCTTCTTCAAAGGCTTCCAAGGAATCGTGAAAGATGCGCATCAGACGTTGCGGATCGGCTCCTAAGTCTGTTTTAATCATGTTTTGTGGCATGCTTTCCATAATAGAGCTGGCAAGTATGCCGGGATCAAAGCCAAAACCTGCTGACATGGTTTACTCCTTAGAATTGTTGGGGAAAAGGGCTTTCAAGACCTCTTCATGGTAGTGCTTTTGTACAGTACCGGTAGGGACCGTTTCGTTAACTGCCTCGGGTTTTGTTGCGGTTTCAGATGTTTCCGCAGGCCCTAGTTGATGTGTTATGACAACCAGCTCTGTTGCCAGCTCTGCGAGTTGTTGGGCGCTGCCTAAACGGAGCGGGCGATGTGCCACTTCTGCCAAAACCCGGGCAATAGCGGATAGCTGTACCTGGAAGTAAGGATGCACTCCTTGCGGCATTGCCGTAAACATCGCGTTGAGGATCGTAACGGTCGTTACAGATTCTTCCAGTTTTCGTGCCAGTACTTGTGGCGGTGTTTCATGCTGTTGGTTCATAATG
>JAHAYB010000452.1 GCA_018384835.1 Comamonas sp. | reverse complement strand
GTCCTGTAGCCCAGTGCAGCCGCCACATCCGCCCATGAATGACCGGCAGCGCGCATCAACCGCCCAGACGCGCGGCGCTGTTCGTTGCTTTCAAGGTATTGGGCACGACTTACCCCGCCAGCAGCCAAACGCTTGGCTTGAGCGCGTTCAGTATCTCGGCGCTTTGATTCGGTTGCACTGAGGATCGTTTTTAGTTTCCGCTCCTCAGATGGCTCAATTCCCAACCACAACTCAGACACAAGGGTGTCATTGCGAAACCGATACCTTGGGGAAACGGTAGAGCCATTGAAACAGACTGTCTTGCCAGCAATGTGATCTTTGAGCCTGTCCAGTGCTGCGCTGGATGCACCCATCACTTGGCTCCAACTCCAATGCGGCACAAATTCGCGCCCAAGTGCTTTGAGCTCGTCATAAATTCGATTGCGGTCAAGCATCGCTTGCGAAAGAAAGACCGCAGAGAGGAATACAAATTTATCTCTCTGCCCATCTGGTACTGCACCAGTGGCCGTCTTGCGCATTTCAGCCAATGTGCGAAGGTCTGCCAGCCGATCCCAAGCAAGTTGAAAACCAAAAAATTGCTTTAAACCAATGGTGTTTTTTTCGCCGCGATGGTCGCGCCAAACAATGGTTTCAGGTGCTGGCTTTTGGGACTTTTCAAGGTCGAGATAGACGCGCCCAAATGCATCAATGGCAATGTCGAGGTGATCAAACTTCTCACCTACATCACGATCGAATGGCAGCAGTTTTTTTGCAAGAAGATCAAAGTCGTATCGAGCGCTTGCATCATCGTGAACGACTCTGACACGCTCTCCGCTTTTGGTATTGACGGTTTGTACCAACCGCAATACTCGGCTGGCATCTAATGCATTCGAATCCGCACCAAAGTCCATCAGCAAGCTGTTCAGCACCTGCTGAACAGCATTCCAACGAGGCAATGCTGATTGCGGCAAAGGTGTTGTCAGAAGCCACTTGCATTGGAGACCACGACCAGAAAACACAATCAGGCTTGGTGCAGGTATGTCTTGCTGCTGGCAATGCCGCAGAAGGCGTTTTGCGAGGGTTTCTGGGCTGCCTGATAGGTTCAGGTTGTAGGTGTCCAGATCCGCATACAAAAGGCTGATTCTCGACAGATGCACCAACCTTCTGGTCGGTGCAAAAAACTCCGCCTGCGACACCCACCAATCCCGGCCATCCGGGTTGGCATGGACAGACTGGATGACCTGTGCCATCACATCGACCGGGTACGACCGTTGCCGTTTGTACCCACTGCCAGGCGTCGAATTCAACAATGCGAAATACGCATTGCCCCGCGTATTCCGCAGGTACAAATCAGGTTCAAATAATTCGGTTTGTTTAAGCGCCAACCCCATACGGACTCCTACTTTTTTTTCTTGTGGAATCCGACGGGTATGCCTTGCGTACAGACGCAGTAATGGCATAATTGGTCTAACGGATCCCGGCGCTTGCAACCCTCGAAATCTTGGCGGACGAAAAGGGTTGCAGGCGTTTTCCATTTGCACGATTGCAATTCAACAGTGTATCCATCGCCTCCTGAAAAATGTAAGAAAACTGCACACTTAGGTGCCTTTTTTTTACCTATTTTGCTATCGTTTTTGTAGCAACGATAAGCGCACGTTATCGTGACCTGACCACCCTAAGAGGGGGTCAAGCCAGGTGCAGGCAGCACCTGGCCAATACCGGAGCTGCGGGAAGGAAGTCCGGGGTTTTTTGGTTCTTTGGGGTTCTCTATAGGCAAGACCAGACATAGAGCAGCAAAACAGCCCTTTTATAAAACCGACCCCCTACATCTTAGCACTCGTTACGTAACGATGTTACGTAACATTCGCAAAACAGTTACGTAGCAATTTCACCAAAAAATCATAGTCTAGCTTAATTAGTTACGTAACGATGTTACGTAACTAATTAACATACGTGTTACGTAACTACAACAGTTGAAGATTATGCGCAAATAAACACACGCAAAACTCCATGTGCGCCGCACAAACGTTATTCGTTATGCTACAGTGTTACGTAACGTCAATACTGACGAATCAACAATAGGAGGCCAAAATGGCAAAAACCAACGCTGAAAGACAAGCCGAATATCGCGCAAAACAAAAGGGAACTATCACAGATCAGGAGGCCACAATGGCTATTCTGGCAGCAGAGAATGTCAAGCTGCGCGAGGAAAATAGCGCCCTCAAAGAGAAAATTCATGCTATGGAAATTGCAGCACTCAAGGCAAAGGCCAAGCAAGCTAGAGCCACAAAGCCCACAGCAAAGTGACCTCAAGACCACTCGCAACTCGGGGTCGAGCGCATCTTTTTAATGCCGGGTCGGGGGTGGCTAACCCCCTTCATTGTTACGTAACAGCGTTACGTAACAAGTAACGTAATTCAGTTACGTGTTTTGTTATTGTTATTTTTTGTTTTTATGGCATGAATTTTTTTCTTGCCGCCTGAAATTTGTCTGCGTTCGCCGCAACCCGTTGACGGGTTTCGATGTCGAGACTTGCCATCAAGTCATGCACCCGTTGCTGCTCTTTCATAAGGGAATCGCGCTCTTTTTCAAGCGTTTCCTTCTCGGTTTTTTGAAGCTGAATCTTGGCATTGGCCTCTTCAAGTTCCTCTGAAATCATCAGCCGCCGAACCCGTAACGCATTGAGCTCGATTTGCAATTTTTCTGCGTTTTTTTCTGCTTTTTCTGCTCGCATTTCTGCTGCCAATACGCGACTTTCTGCATCTGCAAGGCGCTTTTTGTGCTCACGCTCCAACCTTCTTTGAGCTGCCTTATTGCCACTTTGCGCTTGGTGCCAAGTGGCAATTTCAATATGGTTGGCTTTGACGTTTTCCCTTGAGCGAACCATGCCCAGATGCTCGAAAAATGGCACTGCTTTGTCCACGAATTCGCGGCATTTTTTGGGGCCATCAAACCAATGGTTTGATCGCAGTTTTCCATCATGTATGGGTGTAACGATTGCCCAAAAATGTGGCGTTGTTTCGTCCAGATGCACACCCATTCCGATAATGTTTTTTTCGCCAAATTGTGCTTTTAGATAAGCAAGGTGAGCCTTGCCAAGAGCAGCCCAATCCCCACCGTTTTCCCAAAATTCATCACTAGCACCCAGAAAAAGCTCAACTGCTCGGTTTGCGTCTTTCCGTTTCACTAGCGGCTCAGTGGTTTTTTTGACCGCTTCCAAGATGCGTTTGCGATCATCCAGTCCATACAAAATTTGATTTTCTGGTGTTCTCTCAGGGTCGGCATTGTGTGTTGGTATGAGGCGCAAATGATGGCCTAAAGCGCTAGCCAGGCTACTGCCCGCCTTGTGCTTTGCGTATCGAAAAATTGGGCATCCATTCGCCATATCGCACCTCCTATCGTTATTTCTATGGTGCGATACCTTGCCCCCAGATGGGGGGCAAGCTGGCCACTCATGGCCAGCAAATACCACGGTTTCTGGCAAGAACCATTGGAACCTCACGGCCCCAAGGTTATGCAGAACCGTTACTCACAACGGTTTGCTGCGCAAACCTGTGAGCGGGAGGGCCAAGGCCCTCCTGCGACCACCCAATCGCCCCTAGCTCCAGCACCCCCGTGAGGGGGAGCTTTCGCAGATGGCGATACAGCGCCTTTAGGGCGCAAAAAAAGGCCAGCAGTAGCTGACCTTTACCCATCAAGAAAACCCCGCCAAATCCACGATCTGCTGCCCTGCGGGGCATTTCGGCCTTCGTACTTCGTACTTCGTACTACGCCCGACGAGATTTTTCGCATGCATCGTCGTTTGCAGCTTCAATAAACATGCGGTAAAGGGTCGCATCTTTAACTTCCTTTTCGAACCCTAATCTACGCATATCCATGTTTGGGTTGGTCTTGTCAATTTTTGCCAATCGACGTTTGGCCCGAGCGATCTGCGCATCCAATTTATCAAGTGCCAACTGACGCAAAACACAACGAGGAACGTCGATGTAATAACCTTGCTGATCGCGTTTGAGGAAACATTGCAATGGACCCTCAGCTTTTTTGAGGTAGGCGGCAAATGATTGCTGAATGATCGACTGAGGCAGATAGCCCGCAAAAAAAACATCTGCGCGATCGACAGTGCGTGATGGATATTGGGAATATTTCGTATCGGTCGTCACCAACACGGCGTTTTCATCGGCGGGATTCCGAGGTTCGCGCCAAAGCCACACACGGATCATTCCATACAACGAAATCACCTCATCAATTTTCGATCGATCAATCCAAAGTTGAATGTAATGTTTCACGTCTAACTCCTTTTTCTTGTTCTTAAATGTTGAACAACAACAACGACCATCCTGGCTTCGCCATCGCCCCCATACATACGGACGGACTTTTTACGGTTTACG
>JAHAYB010000355.1 GCA_018384835.1 Comamonas sp. | reverse complement strand
TTGCACTGCATGGCGGCAATCAGCAAGCCCTTGGCATCAAAGGGGTTGCTGGGCATTACCGTGCGCAGGCCGCTGACGTGGGTGAACACCGCCTCTGGGCTTTGGCTATGGGTCTGCCCGCCATAGATGCCGCCGCCGCAGGGCATACGAATGGTGATGGGTGCAAAGAAATCCCCCGCCGAGCGGTGGCGCAGCCGCGCCAGCTCAGAGACGATTTGGTCATAGGCGGGATAGACGTAATCGGCAAACTGGATTTCCACCGCCGGACGCAGCCCGTAAGCGGCCATACCAATAGCAGTGCCGACAATGCCGGATTCAGAAATCGGCGCGTCAAAGCAGCGGGTTTTGCCGTACTTGGCCTGCAAGCCCTCGGTGACGCGAAACACGCCGCCGAAATAGCCCACATCCTCGCCATAGACGATGACGTTATCGTCCTTGGCCATCATCACATCCAGGGCAGAGCGCAGCGCCTGAATCATGCCCATGGCCTGGGTTGCTTGGGGGGCGGTAGAGAGGTGCGCATTCATAGCAATCGTGCTTGTCATTACAGCCTCCTTCACTTAGGCGCTTTGCTGGTTAGTACCCGCTTGCATGGCGGCCTGCATTTGCGCCCTTTGGCGTTGCAGGTGGGGCGGCATCTGCTCGTACACGTCTTCAAAAATCGTGTCGGCACTGGGTACGCGGCCATCGAGCAGGCTGCCATTGCGCTCGGCCTGCTTCTGCGCGGCCAGAATGTCAGCCTCCAACTGGGCAATGCAGTCTTGGTGCTGCGCCTCGCTCCATTCGCCCAGTACCAGCAAATGCTGCTTGAGCCGCTCTATGGGGTCGCCCAGGGGGAATTTCAGCCAATCATCTACCGGGCGGTATTTGCTGGGGTCGTCCGAGGTGGAATGCGGGCCTGCGCGGTAAGTCACCCACTCAATCAGCGTGGGGCCATGGTTGCCACGCGCCCGCGCTGCCGCCCATTGCGAGGCCGCATATACCGCTAAAAAGTCATTGCCATCTACCCGCAAAGAGGCCAGCCCCACGCCCACACCGCGCTGGGCAAAGGTGGTTCCCTCCCCACCGGCTATGGACTGGAAGCTGGAAATCGCCCACTGGTTATTCACCACATTGATGATCACCGGGGCGCGGTACACATGGGCAAAGGTCAGCGCGGTATGAAAATCGCTCTCCGCCGTAGAGCCATCGCCAATCCAGGCGCTGGCAATGCGGCTATCGCCCTTGATGGCCGAGGCCATCGCCCAGCCCACTGCCTGGGGCATTTGCGTGGCCAGATTGCCCGAGGTGGTAAAAAACCCCGCCCGCTTGAAAGAATACAGCACCGGCAACTGACGGCCTTTGAGCGGGTCGCAGGTATTGCTCATCAGTTGGCAAATCAGCTCTTGCAAGGAAATATCTTCACGGCACAGCAGCAAGCCCTGCTGGCGGTAGGTGGGGAAGTGCATATCCCCCTCTTGCAGCGCCTGCGCCTGGGCAATGGTGACGGCCTCCTCCCCCAAGCATTGCATATAGAAGGAGAGCTTTTTCTGCCGCTGCGCCAGCACCATGCGGGCATCAAACAAGCGGGTTTTGAGCATGGCGCGTAAGCCCTGGCGTAGTTGCTCAGGCGGCAGCGCAGGGTTCCAAGCGCCTTTGGCATGGCCATCGTCATCCAGCACTCGCACCAGGCGCGTCGCCCAATCGGCGGTTTGCGCTGCGGGCACATCAATGGCGGGCTTGTCCACCGCCCCAGCGGGCGAGAGCATGAGGTAAGAAAAATCTGTGCTGCCACCAGGGCGGCCTGTAGGCTCGGGCACATGCAGCTTCAAAATGGGCTGTTGCGGTTGTTGCATAAATCAGCATCCTTTCACGCAGGGTATGCGTCGGGGTTGGAACATTGCCTCTGGGGTTTGTGGCCTTGCTGGCCAATCCATTTTGCGGGCAAGCCCCTCTATGCTCTAGCGTGTTTCCCCTGCCTCTACTTGGCTCTGAGCAGCCCAAGATGCGGCTAATATCTACGGTTGCTTTTTTATTTTCTCAACCACAATCACATTCCGAGACCTCTGCAAATGACCAACAACAACCCCACCGCCTTCGCCCCCATGCCCAACGCCGAAGGCTTTTTTGGTGAGTACGGCGGCCAACTGATACCGCCCCACCTCAAGCAAGCCATGGACGACATCAACGTTGCCTATGCCGAAATCACCCAGCGCCAAGATTTTCAGGATGAGCTGGCGCAGCTTTTCGCTGACTATGTGGGCCGACCCAGCCCGATTTTTCATGCCAGCCGCCTGTCTGAGCAACTTGGCGGGGGGCAAATTCACCTCAAGCGCGAAGACCTGAACCACACCGGCGCACACAAAATCAACCACTGCTTGGGTGAGGCGCTGCTGGCCAAGTTCATGGGCAAAAAGAAGGTGATTGCCGAAACCGGCGCAGGCCAGCATGGCGTAGCGCTGGCTACGGCTTGCGCTCTGGTCGGTATTCCCTGC
>JAHAYB010000420.1 GCA_018384835.1 Comamonas sp. | reverse complement strand
GATACAGACATGGCATCAACTCCTGTCGAAATACATGTATCTCACATGGTAGCACCAAGCTTAAAAAAATGTCATAAGCGCCTCAAATGTTGCCACCGATAAGCGTTGGTTATCGTGACCTATTTCCAGATGACCAAATTTCAGAGCAGTGCGTGCAGTGATTCCCTGAGTGGGTTTGAGAGCATTGGGATAGGGGTCAAGTGATACTATGTTTGCCCTAGCATCGCGTAATCATTGCGGTGCTTTCATATTTGAAGGGCGCGCATGATAGTCACTATCGGAAGCACAAAAGGCGGTGTAGGAAAGTCCACGCTGGCAGTTCAAGCCGCCATTACCCGCACCATTGCGGGCCGTCGTGTATGGCTGATTGATGCCGACAGACAGGGCACCAGCTACTTGACCATGCAGGGACGCATCCAAGCCGGACACCTTCCCCTGATCCCTTGTGACCACCTGCACGACTGGAAGCAGCTAGAGCCACGCTTGCTGGCAGAGGCGTCTAACTATGACGACGTGCTGATTGATGTGGGCGGATATGACAATGCCGCTTTTCGCGTTGCCTTGCTGCGGTCCGACAGGCTGGTGATACCTACCGCGCCGCGCAGCTATGACTTGTGGACGCTGGACGACGTGCAGTCCGTCATCAACGTGGTGAAGCCAAAGAGCGCTGCCCTAGACGTTCGCGTGATGCTGTCCTGTGCCGACACCGTAGGCAGTGACAACGAGGCCGCCGCGCAGGCTCTGAGCCAGTACCCAGGCATGACTTACCAAGACACCCCAGTGACCCGTCGAAAAAGCATTGCTGCGGCCAGTGCGTTGGGCCTTAGCGTACTTGAAGCCAAACCTAAAGACAAAAAAGCAATCGCAGAAGTAAAAGCGTTTACTGATGCAATCTTTGCTTGATTAAAGCATTAATTTACGGGTAGAGTCATATCACTATGAGCGCAATTCAACCAAAGCCAACAGCAGCTGCGCAAGCGGTGGCAGCTACTGCACCAGATGGAGCAACCCACAAAGGTGGAATGCTCAAGAAGGACGGAACGCCGCGCAGGGTGCCGGTGCGGGAGAAGGGCACGCCAATCAGCCTGACCATGCCCCAAGCATTGCTTGAGGCGGTAGACAGGGCGGCAGAGGAAAGCGGATTAAGCCGTGCCAGCTACATCAAGTCGGCACTGGCGATCGCGACCAAGTGGGGCAGTTGATGCCCTAAACAAGTTGGCCCCCATACGTGGTTCAGACGTATGGGGGCCGAACACCCCGAGAACCTAAGAGAGAACCGAAGTGATAACCGAGATTAGACAACAACAAGCCGCACCCGCATCAATAGGTGGCATTGGCAATGGCAACAAAGCGATGCACGGCGATAGCAAATCCTGCTTAACCGATGCGGTGGACAGCATTAAGTGCGCGCTACTCAAGGCTCAAGCACTCATCACCATGGCCCATGGCGAAGCTGGGGGCGAATTCAGAAACATGAATGGTGATTACCAAGATCGTTTCCTTTGGGCTATCAGCGACTTGATTGATGAAGCTACTCATACGGTGCAAGAGATCGAAATACTGGGATCAGCGACATGACTGCAATTCAGGCACACATGCATTTGGCCAATAGCCTGACCGCCTTGGTCCACCGCCTGAGCCAATCGGGTGATGTGGTGGCGTTGGCCAAGGCCCGCGCCGCATTGGCAGCATTTCCAAAACTCAACAAGGCAGAGGCTGTATGACAGTGATTTACCAACACCCTGACGGAATGGGCCAAGTCGAATTTGACACCACAGCACAGCACCTAGTCATTCGCAACGATGAAACCAATGAGGTAGCCCATGCGGTCATTGACCAACAGGGATTGCGAGAGCTGGCGGCAGAGCTGCTAAAGCTGGCTGACCAGGAGTAAAAAGGGGCCAATCGGCCCTTTTTTCTCATTCATACTGTTTGTATTGACAGTGATTTTTAGTTAATATGTGTTTCGTCAGTGTCCGCCAACACGACCAAGAGTAGAGCCCTTTAGTTCTGACTCTGCACCCGAAAGGGTATGCGCTGGCGGGCGTTGCAGAGTTAGGACTAAAGGGCTTTTTATTTGGAGCGCTGACCAAAGTTAGCAGCGCAGCAAGTGGGACTCAGAACCCAGCCGCATGAAGTCACCTGATCTGTACTGACTGGGTGTAGCCAGTGCCGCATAACGCCGCCGTAACCACACTGAGAGACAACGGGGGGGCCTTCCCAAGTCAACGCCACAAGAGTGACCCGCAAGGGTGTGCAGCAACGGCGAGAAGGGGCGCAAGCAGAGCGCGTAATGCTGCAAGCTGTCACGCTGCCTGATGACAGTCCGATAAAGTCCGAAGGCTCGTCCGCACTGGGTGCCCAAGATGATCGGTAACAACTAAGGGACTCCAAAAATGGAGCCTCTTAGGTGAGTGTTGCCGATTAGCAGAACCGAGACTGAACCGCTTGGGTTTCCCTCCTCCTAAAGATAGAGAGAAAAAGGGAAATAAGAGCAGGAATATGTGCGCGACGGCGCGACTTGCACCGCAACCGGATTTTCCGGATACGGCGATCTGGCACCCATCTCGACTCACTGATGCCCAGCGCCAATTCGAGCGGGCGGGCCTCCAAAAAACAATTTGCGCCGCATCCCATGCCTACCAAACACCATTAGCGCCCACCGAGGCGCTTTTTTTGTGCAGTGCCGCGCCAACCCCTTAAGCAACCCCAGAAACCAAAAAAGCACCTGGGCGGTGCTTGCTTGTGTCTAGCTGGCAGACAGGTAAACTGCCCACATAAAAGAAAAGCGCCCACCTCTAACTTTGGACGGTCCGAGGTGAGCGCGCAGCCTGCTAGGCCGTTGGAGCTGAGTATAGCGTCGCGGCCGGAAAGTCACTATGCTTGCGACAGAAGAACAGCTACACCTAGACCTATTCGAGGACGCCCGCCGCTGGCCGCGCAAACCTTACTGCAGCGACGATAAGACGGCGAACAGCATCCGAAGCCTTCAGCACGCACTGAAGCGCCCATACATTCAAGCCAACCCACCGCACCTTCGGGTCTGGTCAATCTTTGATGTTGACCAGCCTGCCGCCGCATTGGCTTGGGAGCGCGGCAATCTTCCACCGCCGACATGGGCGGCAGTGGATAGGCAAAGCACCAAGGGGCATTTAGTGTGGGGCTTGTCCGTTCCGGTATTGGTGGACAGCCCAGACATGCGACAGCAGCCTATGCGTTACTTGTGTGCTGTGGAAGCCGCTTTCCGCGCCAAGTTGGAGGCAGATTCGGGCTATGCGGGGCTGATGACTAAGAACCCTGCGCATCCACTTTGGCGCGTACTGCGAGGCCCACGGCTGGCCTACGAGCTGGGAGAGCTTGCCGAATGGGTGGATCTGCCAAAACACTTACCAAAGCGAAAACCTGAAGAAATCGGGCTTGGGCGCAATGTGACGGTGTTCGAGTGGTTGCGCCAGTACGCATACAGGCAGGTGAGGCACTACAAGCAGGACGTGCGCAACTTCATCCTTTGGCAAACGCACCTGAACGGCAAGGCACTGGAGCGCAATGGAGAGCTGCGCATCCCCCTGGCAGGTAATGAGGTTTGGCACATTGCCAAGAGCGTGAGCAAGTGGACGTGGAACAAGTTTGACCTGGCAGCCAGCGACGCGAGGTTTTCTGCCTTGCAGGCCCACCGCGGCAAGAAGGCCATGCTTAAGCGATGGGGTGCTAGTGAGGACAAGCAGGTCAGTGCCCGCCTGATGGCCGCCTCTGGCCAGAGTTCACGCTCCATTGCTGCAGAGCTTGGTGTGAATCAGTCCACAGTGGTGCGATGGCTCAAGGCTGATGCATAACCATAATCAGGTTGCATTCCATCCACATAGACGTGCCATCAAGAGTACGCCCCTATTCTGGGTGATGCATAACCATAATCAGATAACAGCCCGTAGGGTGGCTGTTTGGTTCCAATCCCTTTGGGGTGCGTTCATTGGTGCGCAGCCTTGTGCGTAAGGTTGCGAGATCAAATAGGTGCGCACCAAATCTCATTGCTGGGTTGCAACTAATAGCTGCTACACGTAGTGCTGCTACCGATGCTAGTGCAATTAGTTATGCCGCTAGGTCGTGGCGTAACTGGCTGTGGCTTTGCGGTCGATTCTATAAGCGTTTTGTTCAGATCATTCAATGAACGCGCTGCGTTGTGTGAGCCTTGGAATTGCAACTGCTGACGTCTAACAACGCTTGCGTCATTGCGCTCACCATAGTTGATTACAGAACCATCTCGGACTAATACCCAGTACTCTCTTGTGTCACTTCCATCAGTATCAAGAATGGATGAGGCCAATCGGTAATACAGAATTTTGTCGTTCCCATGACCGGCATCAGCACTTTCTGGTTTGCCTAATAACTCCGTAATCTTCTGCGTGCTCATCCCTTTTTCAACGAGTGGAAAGTTTGTGTTGTATGGAGCTGCGCAACCGCTAACTAATGCAGCGGAAATTAGAAAGGTGCTTATTTTTTTCATTACAAAACATTTATCAATTGATCAGATCAGCTCAATCCTAAGACGTTTACTTAATTTGACCTGACGATGAGCAGCCGCGAGATTGCGGATCGCACAGATAAGCATCACGGGAACGTAATGCGCGACATTCGTGCACTGGTTGCTGAGTTGCAGGCTTCAAACTTGAATCCTGTTTGCACTTACA
>JAHAYB010000354.1 GCA_018384835.1 Comamonas sp. | reverse complement strand
TGGTGGTTTGAAACTGGCACGCCCACGTTTTTGGTAGATTGGCTGACCCGTCAGCGCTATTTCACCCCACAGTTACAGCGGCATTTCTCTAGTTTAGAGCTCATGTCCACCTTTGATGTGGAGCATATCGAAGCCTCAGCCTTACTATTCCAAACGGGCTATATCACCATTCAAGGGGTGCAGGAGTATTTACCGGGCCAGCGTATCTACTGGCTAGGCTACCCGAATCGTGAAGTACAAACCAGCCTAAATAATGCCCTATTGCCCGCACTGGGGCTGCAAGGCCAGGTCATGCTAGGCCATCGCCTGCAATTGCTAGCCTTGCTGCAAAGCAATGACTTCCCAGGGTTAGAGCAGCATTTCCATAGCCTATTCGCCAGCATCCCCCACGATTGGTATCGCAACAACCCGATTACCCAATACGAAGGCTATTGGGCGAGTATTTTTTACAGCCATTTTGCAGCGCTGGGGCTGGATATTCGTCTGGAAGATGTGACGAACCAAGGCCGTATTGATATGACGGTGCTGTTTAATGGCCATGTGTATATTTTTGAATTCAAGGTGGTAGAAAACAGCCCACAAGGCAAGGCTTTGGCACAGCTACAAGCCAAAAACTACGCGGACAAATACCGCAGCCGGGGCGAGCCGATTCACCTCATCGGCGTGGAGTTCAGCAAAGATAGCCGCAATATCGTAGCCTTTGACATGGCACAGGCATAGAGGTAACAGGTATGACAGCAGCCCGCAAAAAACTCCCTATCGGCATCCAGACCTTCGCCAAAATTCGCGGCGAGAACTTCTACTACGTGGGCAAAACCCCGCTAGCGCTCAAGCTGATGCTTTGGTAAATAGTGCCCGATTGCCCTCAAATAACTCTTTGAGCGTATCCAGAAACAAACCAGGAAGAAATGCGTGCCCTGCTCAATCAATTGCAAGGCCAGCGGTGTTTTAGCTACCTTGCTTTATGACGCAGCCTCAAACGCCCCTGGCAGCCATTGCAGTTGGCCATTGTCTAGCGCCAGCACATCAAAGCGGCAGGGCGGTAGGCTGGGTTGGCGCAATAGCCAGTAGCGGGCGGCTTGCACAATGCGCCGCTGCTTGCTCGCTCCAATGCTGGCCAGCGCCCCGCCGTATTGGCTGTGGCGGCGGCTGCGTACTTCAACAAACACTACCGTGCCGTCGGGGGTTTGGCAAATCAAATCAATTTCGCCGCCGCCGCGCCCAGGCGCTCGATAATTGCGCTGCAACAAGCGCAGCCCCTGGGCTTGTAGGTATTGCCAAGCTGCTTCTTCTGCCGCTTGGCCTTTGGCTTTGGTGGTGCTTGTTGTGTCGCTTGGGCTGTTTGGGCTGCTGGCACGGGCTGGTTTCCCGGTTTGGCGGGGGGCGGCAGCAGGTATTTTTTTAGGAAGGATTGGCATTGAGCACCTCTTTTAGCAGCGCCGTAGCGGCGGCCCAGCATAGCACCCAGGGGCAGAGTTTTCCCCCAGGGGCGTTGTATGTAGTGGCTACGCCGATTGGCAATTTGGCCGACATCAGCCTACGCGCTTTGGCCGTGTTGGCACAAGTTGATGCCATTGCCTGCGAGGATACGCGCCACACCCAAGCGCTGTTGCGCAGCTATGGCTTGCAGCGCCCCAGCCATGCCTTGATTGCCGTACACCAGCACAACGAGGCGCAAGCCGCCCAGCTCGTCATTGAGCGCCTTACCCAAGGCCAGCGCATTGCCTACGTCAGCGATGCCGGTACGCCGGGGGTCAGCGACCCGGGCGCACGCCTGTGCGCAGCCTTGGCGCAGGCGGGGCTGCGCAGCATTCCGATTCCGGGGGCCAGTAGCATCATCAGCGCCTTGAGTGTGGCCGGTTGCGTGCCCGCCAATGCCGAGGCCAGCGGTTTTGTGTTTGAGGGCTTTTTGCCCACCAAGGCCGCCCAGCGCCAAGCCGCCATTGAGCGTGTGCTGCAAGAGCCGCGCTGCACCATTGTGCTAGAAGCACCGCATCGCATTGTGGATTTGGTGCAGCGCATGGCGCAGGTGCAAGCCGAGCGGTCTTCGTCTCAGGCGTTGAGTGGCAGCCCCAGCGGGCAGCGCCTGCTGACTATTGCCAAAGAAATCAGCAAGCAGTTTGAACACATCATTACCCTAGAGGCCGCCCCTGCCACCGCCTGGCTGCAAGCCGAGCCACAGCGCTGCAAGGGGGAGTTTGTGCTGATTGTGCATCCGCTAGCACCGGCACCAGAGGGGCAGCAGCCGCTGCACGCCCAGGCCGAGCAGGTGTTGCACCTGCTGCTACAAGAGCTGCCCACCAAAACCGCCGTCAAACTCTGCGCCCAAATTACGGGCCAGCCACGCAACCAGCTTTATGAGCGTGCCTTGGCGTGGCAAAAAGCCGCTGCTGCTTCTTAATGGCTGGTGTGGTGCGGCTTAAAACAGCTCTACCGCGTCGTGGGTAATGGTTTGTTTGCTGCCTAGCAAGCCCTGGGCTTCTAATTGCTCGTATTGGCAGACTTGGTTGCGGCCATTTTCTTTGGCGTAGTACAGCGCCTCGTCGGCCTGGGCGAGTAGCTGTACGGGGGAGGTGTTGCTGTTGCGCCGCGTTCCAGCAAAGCCCAGGCTAATGGTGACTTGCCCCACCTGGGGAAATGGATAGTGCTCCACCGTTTGGCGAAACCCTTCCAACACCCGCTCGGCCTGCGCTTGGGTCATGGGGGCAAGGAGCAGCACAAACTCCTCGCCGCCAAAGCGAAAAATCTGGTGCTGCAAGCCAAAGCAAGAGCGCAGCAGGTTGCTGACCAAAATAAGCACCTCATCGCCAAACAGGTGGCCATAGCTGTCGTTGACTTTTTTGAAGTGGTCAATATCGAGCACCGCTAGCCAGGGCTGGCGCGGGCTGCCCGGCTCACTGCAGCAGCAGGTGCTATTGCCCGGCTCTAGGGTAAGGCGCTGGAGGTGGTCATCAAAGGTCTTGCGGTTGAGCAGGCCGGTAAGGGCATCGCGCTCGCTGTAGTCCAGCAGGCTTTGGTAGTTGTAATAGACCTGAAAAATACCCAGCAGCACGTCTAGCTCTTGCGCATCAAACTCTTTGCCTTGTTGGCGCACTTCAATGCAGATACGCACTTGCTCGTGCATCCATACCGGCAGCCACAGGGTATAGGTGTTGGTGGCCGGGTCGTGGCTTTGGCAACGCTGCTGTTTATGTTGCAAGCAGCTTTGCATGGTGGGAATGTGGTTCAGGGGATGGCGCTGGGGGTCGTTTTCAAAATCAATGTCGGTGCTGACGAGTTGGCCATTTTCCGTCCATGTGCGCGGGCGAATCCAAAGCTGGCCATCAATGGGCAAAAGCTCTAGCGCACGCACATGGGTGACGCAGGGCAGCTTCAGCAAGGTGGAGAGCACCGATACCTCTAGGCGCAGATGGTCGCGCTGCCCCGTCATGTGTACCAGGTTTTGCAAAATTTCCATGGCTTTGACCCGTCAAGGGGTTGCAGTAGGAGGGATAGCGCTGGGCGCTTGCTTGAGGAAAATCAAATCCCACACGCCATGACCCAAGCGCTGGCCGCGTTTTTCAAACTTGGTGGTCGGGCGGTAGCTGGGGCGGGGGGCAAAGCCCTCGGTGCTGTTGCGCAGTTGTGGCTCATCGCCTAGCACTTGCAGCATTTGCTCGGCGTAGGCTTGCCAGTCGGTGGCGCAGTGGATGTAGCCGCCCGGTTGCAGGCGGCTGACCAATTGAGCCAAAAATGGGGTTTGAATGAGGCGGCGCTTGTTGTGCTTTTTCTTGTGCCAAGGGTCAGGGAAGAAGACATGCACCCCCGCCAAGCTGTTGGGGGCAAGCATGTGCTCGACCACCTGCACCGCGTCATGCTGCACGATGCGGATGTTGTGCAAGCTGGCCTCGCCCACGCGCTTGAGCAGTGCGCCCACGCCTGGCTCGTGGACCTCGCAGCACAGGAAGTTGTCATCGGGGCGCACTTTGGCGATGTGGGCAGTGGCCTCGCCCATGCCAAAGCCAATTTCTAAAATCAGCGGGGCATGGCGCTGGAAGGCGGCGCTGGCATCCAAGGCGCTGTCTTGGTAGGGCAGGATAAATTGCTCGCCCCAGGCGGCCATGGCTTTGGCCTGCCCGGTCGTAACCCGCCCCGTGCGGCGCACGAAGGAGCGTATGGTTTGGGGGTGGGCAACATGGGCGGGCGCAGCGCCAGGGGTGCAAGAAGCAGAGGCAGAGGGGGCTGTAGGAGCCAAGGAGGGGGTGGGGGGGGTAGTTTGGTTCACAGTTCAGATTGTAGGTAAATGTCATGCCAGGCTTGCACCCAAAACCCCAGTGCATCCCCTAGTTGGCAATGGCTGGGAGCGCTGGGCAAGCCCAAAAAATGTGCTGCTGCTTGCAAGGTCGCCAGTGGGCGCTGGCAGTCAGCGGCGGGTGCACCGTGTTGTTTGGAGAGTTTCTCTCCATCCGCCAAGCGCACCAGGGGGATGTGCCAGTAGCGCGGCTGGGGCAGCCCCAGCGCCGTTTGTAGCAGGAGCTGGCCGGGGGTGTTATCGCTTAAATCTTGGCCTCGCACGATGTGGGTAATGCCTTGCTGGCCATCATCAACCACCACGGCCAGTTGGTAGGCCCACAGCCCATCGGCGCGGCGCAGCACAAAATCGCCTGTACTGGCCAGTACCTCTTGCTGTTGCCAGCCCAGGGCGCGGTCTTGCCAAGTTAGGCGGCCAGTGGCGCTGCATTGGTAGCCTGTGCTCAAGCCCTTGCTTACCTCACTTGGCTGCTGCCCCTGCCCCTGCTGTTGCCCAAGCTGCCCCAGCAGGCGCTGTAGGTGAAAGCGCCAAGTCAATGGCTCTTGTGGGGGCGGTTGCGGCTGTGGTTGCTGCTCCACCAAGCCAGGCGGGCGGCAAGTGCCTGGATAGGGCAGTGCTTGGTGGCGCTGTGGTGCGCCGCCTAGGCGAGCCTGCCAAACAGCACGGATGGCTTTACGGGTGCAGCGGCAGGGGTAGGCCAGATGGGCTTGCTGCAACTGTGCCAACGCCTGGCGGTACAGGTGCTGGCGCTGCGATTGCCAGGTACACGGCCCATCGCTATCGGGCTGCAAGCCCAGGGCGCAAAGCTGCTGCAAGATGGTGGCATCTGCCCCAGGCGGGCAGCGCGGTGGGTCAATATCCTCAATGCGCACCAGCCAACGCCCGCCGTGGGCGCGGGCATCGAGCCAACTGGCCAAGGCTGCGGCAACTGAGCCTGCGTGCAAGGGGCCGGTGGGAGAGGGGGCAAAGCGTCCGCAATACATGCTTTGAATGGGAAAGGGGGTTGCTGGCCAATGATGCGGGGGTGGGGGCTAGCACGAATTGACTTGAGTGCAAGGGCACAACTGCTGGGCTACTACTACAGCTACTACTGCTACTACTGGGTGTGGGTATGCAATGTGCGGCCACTGTGCTGCGGCTCGGTACTGCGCTTGAGGGTGGTCTTTACCCTGCTGGCCAATTGGCTAATGGCTAGCGCTGCCGGGCAGCCGGGGGTGGCTTGCAGCAGGAGCTGGCGGCGCATCACTGCCTCGCGCACGGCAGGGTCGGCGGGGATGTCGCCCATGTGAATCAGGCGCATGGGTAGGCCAGATTCGGTGCTCACAAAGCGGTTGAGCACCTGCTGCAACTGCCCGGTAATGGCGCGGCCATCGCCTGGGCGGTTGGACTGGTTGATAAGCAGGCGCATATTGTGGCGCTGCTGCTGGGTGGCCATTACCTTCATGGCGGCGTAGGCATCGGTGAGGGAGGTAGGCTCTGGCGTGGCCACCACCAGCACCTCAGCCGCTAGTGAGAGGGAGAACAACACCACATCAGAAATGCCCGCCCCTGTATCGAGCAGCACAATGTCGTAGCGCGGTGCCAGGGTGTCAATCACGTAGATGAGCTGGCTGCGCACCTCTGGCGTTAGGCGCGAATACTCCACCATGCCAGAGCCAGCCAGCAGGGCGTGAAAACCACCGGGGGCGGTGACGACGGCCTCTTCCAAAGCGGCCTTACCGGTAAACACATCGTGCAGCGTGATTTTGGGGTAGAGGTTGAGCACCACGTCCAAATTCGCCAACCCCAAATCCGCATCGAGCACCAGCACACGCAGCCCCTGGCGCACCAAGGCTGCTGCCAAGTTGGCCGAGATAAAAGTTTTACCCACACCGCCTTTGCCACTGGTAATTGCCATGATGTGGGGGTGGGCATGTGGCCGCTTCATCTGCTGGGCGCTGACCGTGCCGGCGGGGGTGAAGGGAAGGTCGCTCATTGCTTAGAGGTCGCTTTCATGGGGACGTTGCTCGGTTGCGGTGGGGGCAATACATGCTCCGGATCGGCCACCAACGCCGGCCATTGTTGGTTACTGTCAATGCCGCCAAACAGCAGGTGCTTCTCTTCAGCGCTGACCGTGCTGTCAGGCTGAGGCTCTATAAACACCTGGTTGCGCCCCCCATTCTTGGCTTGGTACAACTGCTGGTCGGCACGATCCAGCCACAGCGCATAAGTGCTGCGAATCCACTGCAGGGCATATGCGCCGCCGATGCTCACCGTCAAGTGCAAGGGCTGCTTGCCGGGTAGCAACAAAGGCGTGTTTTGAATGACCTGGCGAATACGCTCGGCCACATTGGCACCATAGGCGGGCACACAGGCGGGCAGCACAATAGCAAACTCCTCGCCACCAAAACGCGCCAGCGTATCCATGGGGCGGATGCACTGGCCTAGCAGGTGGCAGACGTGGCGCAGCGCCTGGTCGCCCACAGGGTGGCCATAGGTGTCGTTAACGCGCTTGAAATGGTCGATATCCACCAACAACAGCAAAGCCGCATCGCCAGAGCGGGCAACGCGGTCTAACTCGCCTTCGAGCACCGCCATCAGGTGGCGGCGATTGGTCACTCCCGTTAAAGGGTCGATGAGCGATAAAGCGCACAACTGGTCAACCAACGCCTGCAAATACGCCTGCGGGGCTTGGGCAGGGTTTGGCAAGGATGCACTCGCCGACACACCTAGCAAAGCCAAGGCTTCGCTAAGGCGCAAGTCATCAAGGGCAATAACGCCAGAGGGGCGGTGGGGCAGAGGGGTCACAGTCGGGCGGGAAAAATCTGCCCAGAGTGTAACAGCGCAAGCCTAGCTTGCTGCTGTCGCCCAGCGCTATCGGCAGCGGGCACTTGCGGCATTTTGGGGGCGCGGGTGAATGGGGATGGGCAGGCGCTGCCGCGTGTTTTTTCTTGCTCCAGCCTTAGCCCCGTCCTATAGCCACAAGTTTTTTCACTTTTGCTCAGGTTTAAGCTGATAGGCCAGTACCTAAGCACCCCATAAAATGCCCGCTATGACCACCAATGATGGCACTCCACGCACGCCCCCCTCTAGCGCCCAGCACGCTAGCAGCCCTAACTCGGCTGCCGCAGCGCCCCAGTCGCCCAGACCCAGCAACAGTAGCAGTAGCACCCCGCACACAGCAGCGGCAGCACCTACATCCACGCCCACGCCTGCACCATCCCCTAGCGCCCCTGGCTGGGCTTGGCTGGCCTTGCTGCTAGCGGTTGTCGCCCTGGTGCTGCTGTGGCAGCTTTGGACGCGCCTAGGCGGTATGCAAGAGCAGCTAGCCCGCCAAGCCGCGCAAAGCCAAGCCCAAGCGCAAGAGGCCAGCCAACAAGCACGGCAAGCGCAAGAGCACCTGTACAGCGCCAGCACTCGCCTCTCCCTCCTGGAAGCGCGGGTGGCTGAAGTGAGCTTGCAGCGCAGCCAGCTTGAAGCCTTGGTGCAAGAAATGTCCCGCGCCCGCGAAGATACCTTGGTCGAAGACCTGGAAGCCGCCCTGCGCCTAGCCTTGCAGCAAGCCCTACTTACTGGCAGCGTCGAGCCTTTACTCGCCTCCCTCAAAAGCGCCCACAAACGCCTAGAACGGGCCACCCAGCCGCGCCACCGCAGCTTGCAGCAAGCCATTGAGCAAGACATGCAGCGTCTGCGCCAAACCCCCAGCACCGATACCGCCAGCCTGCTGCTGCGCTTAGATGAACTGCTGCGCGGCATTGACGAGCTACCCCTGCAAAACCAGCGCCCCCTGGCCGCGCAGGACAAGCTGCCCACCCGCCACATCAGCACTCAAGCCCTTGCCCAGGCACAAGCGCAACTGCAAAGCAGCGAAGGCAGCACCAATACCACCCCTGACGACAGCCCCAGCGCCTGGGCACTCTGGCAGCACCGCCTGCAACAGCTTTGGCAAGGCATTGGCCAGCAGACCAAGCAGTTGCTGCAAGTCAGCCGCATTGCGCATCCGGAGGCCGCCCTGCTCTCGCCCGAGCAGGGCTTTTTCCTGCGCGAGAACCTCAAGCTCCAACTGCTTAACGCCCGCTTGGCCGTACTCGCGCGCCAATACCCCGCCGCCCAGACCGACCTGGCCGAGGCTGTGCGCCTGCTAGACACCTACTTCGCCCCCAACGCCCAGCGCACCCACCGCGCCCAAGCCAGCCTAGTGCAGCTACAAAACCACCTGCGCGACAGCCAACAGCCCAATTTAGACCACACCTTTAGCGCCTTGGCCGCTGCCCTTGCCAGCCCCATTGCCAGCCCCAGCCCCCAAGGCGAGCTAGGCGACCCAGGTGAATATGGCGAATCAGGCATGTTCAGCGAACCGAGCGCACCCACACCCGCCAGCCCAGCGGATGAGCCAGCCAGCCCCCCCGAGCCTGCCAATAGCAGTAGCAGCAGCAGCGGTAGCGATAGCAGCGCCCACACCCCCACCGCCCCAGCCACCCCGCACGGGAGCACCTTGCCATGATGCGTGCCGCCCTATGGTTTACCGGCCTCTTCGCCCTGGCCGTTGCCATTGCCTTGTTTGCCGGCAGCAACCAAGGTGTGGTCAGCCTGTTTTGGGGGGAGTACCGTATTGATGCC
>JAHAYB010000419.1 GCA_018384835.1 Comamonas sp. | reverse complement strand
GTCGAGGGTGATGCCGAGCGCACCGGAAGCTTCGATGATTTCGACGTTGCTGATGCTAGGCAGATTGGCGTTAGTCAGGGCGATTTCTGACGACAGCTTGAAGGTGTCGGTACCGGCGCCGCCATTGATGACGTCGATGGCGCTGGCGGTCAGCAGTTCGCTACCAGCAGCAGCCACAGAGCCGAGAATCGTATCGTTGCCCGAAGTGCCCTGGTAGTTATCCAGACCCTTAGTGAGCAAACCTGAGTAAATTCTCGTAAAGACGAACAAAGACAACGAGTTGCGTCAACTTTGTCAGCGCCTAAACACCTCCTCCCACGCCTTTCCCACCGCTGGCTGGGTGAATCGCTATCCTCTCGGTGAATTCTCCCAAGAGAATCATCGAATTAGGGAACGACCCACGCCCACCAACGTCCCACCCCACCGGGGAGATGGGGCCGGGTGAAAGCCTGCTGAAAGCACAGTCCTGACAAAGTCCCAATATGGGACTAGAATCAAGCAATGCGAGTTATTGCTGTATCAACTTTACGGGCGTTCTGGGAAGTACATCCACAAGCTAAGGAGCCTTTGCAGGCTTGGTATCACGAAGTCACAAAAGCCAACTGGCAAACGCCTGCAGATATCAAGAGCCAGTACCGTAATGCCAGCTTTGTAAGCAACAACCGTGTTGTTTTCAATATCAAAGGCAATGACTACCGCTTGGTGGTTGCGGTCATGTACCGCGCTGGTGTTTTATTCATCAAGTTTGTCGGCACGCATCAAGACTACGACAGGATTGATGTCGCTAATGTGGAGCACTGAGCATGAACATTGAACTACGTCCTATCCGTACTGAAGAAGATTACCGCCGCGCTTTAAAAATGGTGGAGATGGTTTTTGATGCAGGCCACGAGCCTGAGCCTGACAGTGAAGAGGCAGCAAGCTTTGAAGCATTGGTGACATTGCTAGAGGCCTACGAACGAAAGCATTACCCGATTGAAGCGCCAACACCTGCTGAAGCCATTAAGTTTCATATGGAGCAGCAAGGCCTATCTGTGTCGGACATGGAGCGCTATATCGGCTCAAAAAATCGAGTGTACGAAGTACTCAAAGGCAGCCGCCCTCTGAGCTTGAATATGATTCGACGATTGATGACATTGGGTATTCCCGCTGAATCGTTGCTTGGTTCTGCCCAGTTACGTTAACCAGAGACAGATCTCCTGAGCAGTCTTGCGTTTGACGCAGAGATTGCCGCAAGGCTGTGTGACACGGTTTTAGACAAACCGCTTACAGCAGCTTCTTTTTGCTTACAGAGCAATTTGGCTGCTTTGCCTTCGGGTTTGACGATTGCTCCAGAGCTAAGCTTCTTTACAAGCTCTCTCTGGACAGATCAGTCTCTTTGGCGAGCTGGGGTAACCCACGTGCGCGAGCAACATTCCAGAAAGCAGCAGCAAGCTCTGCAGGGTCATTGTCCTCCAGAACTTGGCGTAGGTACTCTGCAATCTCTTCTTCAGAGCGCAGGTAGTTGGCCATGTCAAAAGGTCGGCTCTTAACTGGCGTACGTACACTTGCAAAGTGTCCTGCCTTCGCCTCGGCTAACGCTAGCTGCCAATCAGGCAGCGCTTCACCTGCCTCAGCTTCGATCGCTTTAGCGACTTTCTCCGAGTCCAAACCTTGCAGTGCTTTTAAGCTTTTCATGGTCAAATTTTTCCAAATCTAAACACAGAGATCGTTTCACTGTGCCTTAAGTGATCTACACCTAAGTGTGCTTGGTGACCAGCTTTGCCCTTGCTTCCTGCGTAAGGTCTTAAGTCACGGAGGAAGCAAGTTGGCAAATGGCTAGCCTAGGTTCGACGCATTGCGAAGTGCAGCCCAGCGGCAGAGATGGTTACCCGCTTGTGCACGCTTGAGCAGTCGTGACGTGGCGAAGGCTTTGCGCTTGCAAAGGCACACTTGCGTCTCTTCAAAAGGCAGTGGTAACTGCTTCCAGCCCAGTACCTCGTTGCTCTCTTGCTTCACAGTCTCAAAGCACTGCTCCTCACCACTTGCTGGCTCACTTTGCGCGGTCACAGCAGGCAAACCCAAGTCCAATTCCAGTTGCTGGTTTTCATTCATCTCAAGCTCCTTTTTAGCGTTACGTTGGCTCTTGCCTACTTATTGGTTTTCCTGCGCTGAAGGAGTTCTCAGAGCAGAAGCACAGCTTTTAGGAACTCGGCGGCTAGAGCTGTTTTCCACGTGGCAGTTGGGGCGTGGCAGTTTTGCAAGCTCTTTAGACTCAAACATGCGAGAAGGATGGCTTGTTAGCTTTCGCAGCTCTGTTCCAAGGTTTTCTTGCGCAACGGCAGTAACTGGTACTTGATCACGCTGCCTTTGAAGCTCCAGAGCTTGGTCGTAAGGCTTAACGTACACCTGTCGAACACGTTCTACGCAGGCATCTTCTGCCCAGGCCTCTTGGTTGCGCACTGCCCAAAAGCGAGTTTTTCCTTCGCTACCTAAAGTCAGCGTGAACTGCCCAAAGGGCACAGCACCTATTTCTTTGAGGAAGCTGCGCAGCGTTTTCTGTGTGATTTTGTAAGGAGAAACCCTGTCGATGTACTCCTCAGCGTCCTTCAGCACCAGTAACTCGCACCTAAAAGGCGTCTCCTGCGCTTCCCAAACTGAGTGTAGGTACGTGAGCTCTGGGCTGCGACCGTTCTCGACCATCTCTTGGCGAGAAGTGCTGTGAGGCGCTCTGCCCTTAGGGTTGAAGCCTGACAGGTCACGGGTGAGCAAAAAATGCAACGTAGCTTGCTTGCCACCCTGTCTCTCAAACCACTCGTCCAGCTGCTCAAAGTACTCGCTCTCCCTTGGCGTGGCTTCGCTGCGGTGTACGGCAAAGCGGCGGTCGTTGTTGTGCAGAGCCAGCGGAGTGTCTGAGTTGGAGAACAGCAAAAAGTTAGCGTACATGGGTACGTTCCTCATTGCACCGTGCTTGATGTTCAAGAGTACTTGGTCGTCAGTGATGTAGTTCTTGAGCTTCGCAAGAATGCTCTCGCGTCCCGTATCTTCTAACTCTTCAACGA
>JAHAYB010000351.1 GCA_018384835.1 Comamonas sp. | reverse complement strand
CCAAGACGAAAACCAAAACAGGCGCAATGTTTGATGGATTCAGCGTCAACCAGACAGGAGGATTCAGTAACTACGCCAGAGCCAGCAACGGCCACTAGCCGCAAATCAGGGTGAAGGATGGTGACGGGTTTTCCGAAATCCACCCCCACCCCAAAACAGGCAAGGGTGACGGGTGGTGACGGGTTTTCCAATTAACGCCCCACACGCGCGGGCGCGGCAGATAAATAGGACAACCCACCACCACCCGTCACCGCCCAATCCTCCCCCCAGCTTTTTCCTTCCATCCCACCCAACCGAAAGTGAACCAACATGGCCACCACCCCCAACAACATCGAAGCCGCCAAACAACGCATTGCCGAAGCCACCGAGGTATGCAGCGACTGGCTAGACGATGATGGAACCATCAGCACCGACATGCCCCCAGACCTGGCCAACCACCTAGCAAGTACCTATCTGGCAGCGCCACCTGAGCTGTGGGAAGAATGGCGACAGGCAGCGCCACAAGAAGCCCAGGCCATTTACCAATGGGCAAGCGCCCGCATCACCATTGCCGCCTTGGAGCGCATCGAAGCCGCCGCGCAAGCTGCTAGTGCATACCCAGACGGGGAGTGCCCGCCCCGCACCCTTGACGAACTAGCCGCCGCCTTTCTGGCAGCACCAGAGGGCTACCGCAACGACCCGCGCAACGCCGAGGCCATCCAATGGGCGCAGCAGTACCAAGCCCAGCAGCAAGAGCGCCTGCAAGACGAGCAAGAGCGCCGCGACTACCCCCGCTTCTTTGAGCTGCTAGCGCACATGAAAACCATCGACCGCGAAGCCGACCAGGAAGCCAGCACAGCCCTGATGCTGGAGCTGTACGACTGCGCCCCACCACGCTACCAGCAAGAGGCCGAAATGCTGGCCGCGCCCTACCTGCCCCCCACCACCCATGTTGATGTTGATGGCCACCCCGTTTACAGCGTGGAGCAAATCGCCCAGCACTTCGGCAAGACCCCAGAGCAAGTAGCCGCCGACATCGAGCACCTGCAAAGCAAGGGGCTGATGGATGCCCGCCGCCTACATACAGGCGCAACCCACCGCCTGCAATAAGCCAGCAAGGGGGGGGGTGAATGAATCGTTCACCCCACTACCAGCAGCGCCACCATCCCTAGGTTGAACTTAGCCCTACCAAGGGCGTGCAGATTGTGCGTACCCCTCACATGCAGACTAGGTAAGCCATCAGCGCCACCTGGCCGAGCACTTTGCAGCATCCACGCAACGCCGCGAAGCAAGCGCCTAAATGAGGCAGAATGCAGGGCAGCGAAGATTTTTCACGGTACTTATTGCGGTACTTTTTTTACAGCGAAAAATAAAATCACTGCATTTCAATGAGTTAAGCGCCCTATGTGATTCAGTCCCAGCACCAAATCACTGTTTCATGCAATGCCATGAAGCCTCAAAACCCGCTACTTCCCTAGGTAGGCGGTTTTTTTGTTGTCTCAGCTTGTCCCATAGTGCGCCACCACGCAAAAGCAGCTTTTCCATGCGTACCAGTTTGCGTACTGCTTGCGTACCATTGGCCTGAAAAGACAGGGCAATGCGGCAAGGGTGTCAATTGAACTGACACCCCCACCACCAAAGTGAGCACCTGCGCGGCATGGTTAATATGCTGGATTCCCGTACAATCCGCCCATGCTTACCGTGATTGAACACCCCACCTTCCAGCGCCAAGCGGCCAGCATTTGGAGCACGGCAGAGCTACATGCCTTTATTGACTGGATAGCGGCCAACCCACTGGCAGGCGAAGTAATCCCTGGTGCTCAGGGGGCGCGAAAAGTCCGCTGGGCAGTACAAGGCAGGGGCAAGCGTGGCGGGGCACGGGTCATTTACTTCAACTACACCGAGCAAGGCACGCTGGAGCTATTCGCCATCTACACCAAGGCAGAGCGCGAAAACATGCCCGCGAGCAGCATCAACCAACACCGAAGGAGCTAACCACCATGCAAGCGCGAAACTTCGACATTGAACAAGTGGCTCAAGCCATAGAGGCCGACATGGGCGAGAGCTTGCCGGACATTCGCCAAGCACTGGCAGAGGTCAGAGCAGGCAAACCAGGGCGCACCACCACACCTGAGCAGATACTGCTACGCCAAGCCCGACAGCGCACAGGCTTGACACAGGTAGCCTTTGCCCAGCTCATAGCCACCCCGCTAGCCACCTTGCGCGACTGGGAACAAGGCCGCTTTACCCCGCCCGGTGCTGTAGCCTGCCTGCTGCGCCTGCTGGTGAATCGCCCTGAGCTGCAAACCGAGCTGGCACAGCAAAGCGCCTGAGCCAACAAGCTGCGCCACAGCATAAAACGCCACTTGATTGCGGTACGGTTTGTAGCGCCCAGCAACTGCCGCCCAGCTGAGGCGGCTTTTTTATGCCTGCCGCCTTACCTACTCCACCGCGGTTGCCGCCAGGGAGGGCAAAGCCGCTACCAATCTTGCACATTGATTGCGCCGACTACATCGGCGTTTTCTACACGGCCGCACGCAACGCACTTGAATTGCGCTTGTGTCTTGCGGTTGTCGGCGCTGACATGGCCGCAACACGGGCAGGTTCTGCTAGTGTTGTGCGGCGGCACGGCAATGAGCATTCCGCCATTCCAAGCCAGTTTGTATTCAAGCTGCCGCCTAAACTCAAACCAGCCTTGGTCAAGAATGGCTTTGTTCAGGCCAGATTTGGCTTTGACGTTTTTGCCCGCTTTTTCTTTATTGCCTTTTGCTGCTTTAGACATGTTTTTTATCTGCAAGTCCTCAATCACTACCAAGGTGTGGTTTTGGCTGATGGTTGATGTGGCTTTGTGCAGATAGTCCTTGCGGCAGTTGGCAATGCGGCTATGCAATTTTTGGACTTTGGCTTTCGCCTTTTTCCAGTTGCTGCTGAATTTGGTTTTGCGGCTCATCGCCCTCTGGTAGCGGCGCAGGCGGGTTTCGTGCTTTTTGAAGCTCGATAGTGGCTCCAGAAAACTACCGTCCGAGAAGGTGGCAAACCTTGCAACACCCATATCAATGCCTATTGCTGATGTGGCTTGTGGTACGGGCTGCGCAATCTCACGTTCCGTTTGAAT
>JAHAYB010000379.1 GCA_018384835.1 Comamonas sp. | reverse complement strand
CTGCTCTACCCCGCCGGGGTGCTGACCCATAGCCAGATTGAGCAGGCCGTGCTTAACGTGGCGCGGTATGACGTGTTTCAACTCAGCGGTGCAGTGCTGGGCGGGCAACTGGCGCGCGCCACGCGGATGCTCGATGGCTTGCAGGCCGAAGGCACTGCCGAGGTGTTGGCACACTGGGCTTTGGCCGAAGATATTCGCAACCTGCACCGCGCCCGCCAAGCGCTCGATGAGGGGCAGGCGCTGCCCATGGTGCTCAAGCAGCTACGCATTTGGGGCGAGAAAGAGGCGCAGTTTCAGCGCCTGCTGCCGCGTTTGCCTGCCAGTGCCTGCACCCGGCTGCTACATGCGGCGCACGTGGTGGACGGCATTGTGAAAGGCTGGCCCCACCCGGAATGGCCGCGCCAGCCCTGGCAGGCGCTGCACCGCTTGGCTATGCTGATGGTGCAAACCTTCAAGGCCGTGCAGCGTTAGCGGTTAGGCGGTCGCTGTCAGGCGCTGCAAGGCTTCGCGGTATTTGTCAGCAGTTTTTTGGATGACATCTTGCGGTACGCGGGGAGCGGGCGGGTTTTTGTCCCAAGGCTTGCCATTGACCTGGGCTTGCGCCAACCAATCGCGCACAAATTGCTTGTCAAAGCTGGGCGGGTTCTCGCCTTTGGCCAGGGCATCGGCATAGCCTTCTACCGGCCAGTAGCGCGAGCTGTCGGGGGTGAGCACCTCGTCCATCAACACCAGTTGGCCGTCTTCGGTCAGGCCAAACTCGAACTTGGTGTCCGCAATAATCATGCCTTTTTCTAGGGCAATGGCGGCCGCCTCTTGGTATAGACGCAATGCCGCATCACGAATTTGGGCGGCCAGCGGCTCGCCCACCATTTCTACGGTGCGCTCGTAGGGGATGTTCTCGTCATGGTCGCCCACCTGCGCTTTGGCGGCGGGGGTGTAGATGGGCTGGGGTAGCTTGGCGGCATTGCTCAAGCCTGGGGGCAGGGGCACACCGCAGACAGATTGGCTGGCCTGGTATTCCTGCCAGCCGCTGCCGGCTAGGTAGCCGCGCACCACGGCCTCAATCATGATGGGCTGCAAGCGCTTGACCAGCATAGAGCGCCCGCGCACTTGGGCGACTTCTTCAGGCTGCACGACCGATTCTGGCGCTTCGCCCGTCAAGTGGTTGGGGCAGATATGGCCTAGTTTGTCAAACCAGAACAAGGCCATTTGCGTGAGCAGCTCGCCCTTGCCGGGAATCGGCTCGCCCATGATGACGTCAAAGGCGGAGAGGCGGTCACTGGCCACCATCAGAATGCGGTCATCGCCAACGGCATAGTTATCGCGTACCTTACCCCTGGCCAGCAAGGGCAGAGAAGCAATGTGCGAGGTGTGCAAGGCGGAAATGCTGGGCTGTGACATAGGTGGCGGGTGCTAATGCTGCTAAAAATACGTGAAAAAAATGGCAGGAGGAAGAATAAAGAGAAGGCAAGGGCGCAATTTTAGCCCTATCCCATAGGCCAACTAGCTTGAAGATGCAGCGGTTAGAACGTGTTTACATCTCAGCGCAAAGGGGCGCAGGGCGCGTCAGAATGTTTTGCAACGCCGCAGACCTTGCCCCTCTTTGTGCTGGGAGTGTAAGTTAGCTAACTTATCAATCGAAGTTAGAGCGTTCGCCGCGCTCGTAGATGGCATTGGCGCGTCCAACAATCAGTGCATCAATTTTGCCGATGGTTTTGAGCGATTTGTTGGCATAGGGCAGTTTGTGCAAAACGTAGCGCATGGCGTTTAGGCGGGCGCGTTTTTTGCAGTCGCTTTTGACCACGGTCCAGGGCGCTTCGGCGGTGTCGGTGTCAAAGAACATGGCTTCTTTGGCGCGGGTGTAGTCGTCCCACTTGTCTAAAGAGGCCAAATCCACGGGGCTGAGTTTCCACTGCTTGAGGGGGTGAACTTGGCGCTCTTTGAAGCGGCGGCGCTGCTCTTTTTGGCTGACGGAGAACCAGAACTTGACCACAAAAACACCGCTGCGCACTAGGTGGCGCTCAAACTCGGGCGCTTGGCGGATAAATTCTTGGTGCTCTTGCTCGGTGCAAAAGCCCATGACACGCTCTACGCCTGCGCGGTTGTACCAACTGCGGTCAAACAGCACAATTTCCCCCGCAGAGGGCAGATGCTGGATGTAGCGCTGAAAGTACCACTGGCCGCGTTCGGTTTCGGTGGGCTTTTCTAGGGCAACAACACGTGCGCCGCGTGGGTTTAAGTGCTCCATAAAGCGCTTGATAGCGCCGCCCTTGCCAGCGGCATCGCGCCCTTCAAACAAGATAACGACGCGCTGCCCAGTCTCTTTGACCCAGGCTTGCAGCTTTAGTAGCTCTACTTGGAGGTGGTATTTCTGCGTCTCGTAGGTGGCGCGACGCATCAGGTTTTTGTAGGGGTAGCCACCTTCGCGCCAACGCGCGGCCAGCACATCGTCGGGGTGAATGCCCTGCTTGTGGTGGTTGTCTTGGGTGTTCATGCCTTCGAGCAGGACTTTGCGCAGCAAAGCGCGGTCGTCTTCAGAGCTGCCTTGCAGCACGGCGCGTAGCGCCTCAATGCGCTCGGTGGTGGGCATCTCTTGGGCAGAGAGGAGGTCTTTGGCAAAAGCCAAGCGCTGGTGCTGCGCCGCTTCCAGCGCCATGGTTTTGGCGTAGCGTGGAACGGCCTTGGCTTCTAGGGGTTTGGGGGGGATGGGGGCTTGCTGCTCATCAGCCAACTCTGGTGCTTTGGTTTTAGCAGCTTTGGTAGCCTTGGTAGCTTTGGTTTTTGCTTTGGGTGCAGCCGTAGAGGCAGTTGCGGCAGTTGCAGCGGTTGCGGCTGAAGACTTGTTGGCCTTATTGTTTTTGCTCTTATTGGTGCTGGTGCTAGCGGTATCAACAGTATCAACAGCAGCATCAACCGTGGTGGACTGGGCAGCAGCATCCGGGGCTTGGGCGGCTTGAGGGGCGGGGGCTTTGGGGGCTTTCTTAACCATAAAAATCCAGTGGGTTTAAGTGGGTGATTTGTAGCTAAAGCAGCGTAACTATGCTACGCAAACAATATATAACATTTTTAGACATTGCCCTTGCCAACCCCTAGAGCCTAGGTCTGGAACCTGTGCGTATGAATGCAGCGGCGTACTTTTTTTGCATGATGGCGGGTTTGCCACGGCGTGAACGCGCATCTTAGATACACAAGGCCAGCTCTAAGTTGGCATCGGTATCGGTGGCGACGGTGTTGCCCTCAGGACCGAAGCGGTAGAGCCGCACCGATACCATGAGGCGATTGCCGCTAATTTCAGGCACCAAGCCTAGGCGTGGGTCAATGTACAGGCGCAGCAGTTGGTAGGATTTGTTGGCGGGCAGCGATTGCTGAAAATGCCCCTTGCGGGCAACGACTGCCTGGGGTGCGCCGGTATCACGCAGCACCCCGAGCAGTAAAAACAGCGCATCTGCCAAGGGTTTAAGGCTTTGCCCCCAGCGGCTTAAATCATCTTGGCGGTGCTCAGGGGGCAGGTGCTGCCAGTAGTGGTAGGCCGGGATGTCAAAGCAGTTGATACCGCCGGGGATGTCAAGGCGGCTGCGGATGGCCGACAGTAGCTCGTGCTCTTGCAGCTCTTGGCCGGTTTTGCCTGTTTGCAGGTGTAGGGTTTGAGAGCGCTGCTCAAACTGTGCCAAGGTTTTAGATAGGCGCTCTTGCACAATGCCGGGGTTGTTGCGCCAGTGCTCCAAGATGTTTTTTTGCCGCTCTAGCTCGCGCAGCACCTCGGTTTTGAGGTCTGAGCGGGCAGCGACTTCAATAATTTCAAACATGGTCACCAGGGCAAAGTGGTGGTCCATCGGGTCTTGGCGCTCTACCAAACCCAAAAAGCGCTGAAACAATTGCTCCAGGCGCAAATAGGTGCGCAAGCGTTCGTTAAAGGGGTACTCGTAGAGAATCACGCGATTACTTCTTTCCCAGGCGTTAGTGTCTGTTGCATAACGGTGTGCCAGCGCTTTCGTTATCAATCATAAAAAATGAGGCAAGCCCCAAGCCTCTTACAGTTCAAGCCTGTCACAGCCCCAGTGCCTGCCGTAGCTGTTGCATCAGTTGCTGTACTTGCCGGCGCAGGCTAGGTAGGTCGGTGGCTGCGCCATTGTCGATTATCCAATGGGCGGCTGCGTTGCGCTGCGCTCGCTGCGCTTGGGCGGCAAGAATGGCCTGCGTGGCAGTGCGGCTCAGGCCACTGCGTTGCATGACGCGCTGGATTTGCGTTGGCTCGTCACAATCGACAACAAGCACCGCGTCAACACGCTCTAGCCAGTGCCCACTTTCTACCAGCAAAGGCACATCAAACACCACCCAACGCGCCCCTTTTGCCTGCGCTTGCTGCATTTGCTGCTGGCAGTGCTGGCCTATCAGGGGGTGAATAATCGCTTCTAGGCGCTGGCGCTGTGCGGGCTGGGCAAATACCAGTTGGCGCATGTAGTTGCGGTCTAAAGCACCCTCTGCATCAATGGCTTGCGGGCCAAAGGCTTGGGCAATGGCGGGGATGGCCGCTGCACCTGCGCTGGTTAGGCTGCGGGCAATGGCATCGGCATCAATAATGGGTGCGCCATGCTCGGCCAGCATCTGCGCGACGGTGCTTTTGCCGCTGCCAATGCCTCCGGTTAAGCCCAGGCGAAATACCGTCTCTTGTGCGTCGCCCTTGGCACTTGTTGGCGGCCAGTGCAGGGGCTTGGGGGTGGTTTGTAATTGCGGTGATGGTGTTGGCGTATTCAAGGCTGCATTCCTAAAAGAGTCCAAATCCCGTGCATGACGGCGGGTGCTCCCCACGCCATGACTAAAAAACCGGCGGCGGCCAAAAAAGGGCCAAAGGGGAGGTAGCCGCCACTGCGCAATTGGCCGCGCCACTTCATCGCCAGCCCCACCACCACCCCCACGACGGAGGAGAGCAGCACAATCGGCACTAAGGCTTGCCAGCCCAGCCACGCGCCCAAAGCGCCCAGCAGTTTGAAGTCGCCATAGCCCATGCCCTCTTTACCCGTTACCAGCTTGAAGACCCAGTACACCAGCCACAGGCTGAGGTAGCCGCCCACTGCACCCCAAAACGCATCGCTCAGGGGCAGGGCGGTAATGTCCAGGGCAGCCGCTAGTAAGCCCGCCCACAGCAGGGGCAGGGTAAGGCTGTCGGGTAGCAAAGTGGTATCCCAGTCAATCAGGGCGAGGGTGAGCAGCGTGGCCGTAAAGCCGCACCACGCCCAGCCTTGGGGCTGCATTCCCCAGTGGGCAATGCAGCCTGCAAAGAGGGCGGCAGTACACAGCTCTACCAGTGGATAGCGCCAGGCAATGGCCGCTTGGCAGTGGCGGCAGCGGCCACGCAGCACCAGCCAACTGAGCAGGGGAATGTTCTCCAGCCAGCCAATGCGGTGCTGGCAATGCGGGCAGTACGAGCCGGGGTAGGACAGCGACAGGCTGGGCTGGGCTGGGCTGGTTAGGGTGGCCGCTGCTGCTACATCTGTAGCTGTATCTGTAGCTGCTTGCTTATCTGCTTGGTGCATAGCCAGCAGCGCCTGGCATTGGGCATCCCACTGCGCTTGCATGATTTGGGGAAGGCGATAAATCACCACATTCAAAAAACTGCCAATCAGCAAACCCAATAAACCAGCCAGTCCCACCCAAATGGAGTGGGGAATATCCTGTAAATTGTCCACCGTAACCCCTTACACCACTTGACCCAGTTTGAAAATGGGTAAATACATGGCGACCACAATGCCACCAATCAGCGAGCCTAAGAAGACGATAATAATCGGCTCCATCAGGCTAGAGAGGCCGGCGACCATTTCATCGACCTCTTGCTCATAAAAATCAGCGGCTTTGGCCAGCATATGGTCTAATGCGCCGGATTCTTCACCAATAGCGGTCATTTGTAAAACAATCGAGGGGAAGATATTAGAATCTGTCATGGCAATCGCCAGTGCGGTGCCGGTAGAGACGGCAGATTGAATTTTATCGGTAGCCAGTTCATAAACAATATTGCCAGAGGCTCCACCGACAGAATCCAACGCCTCTACCAAGGGCACACCAGCGGCAAACATGGTAGAGAGGGTGCGTGTCCAGCGGGCAGTGCATGATTTATCAATCAGGGTGCCAAAAATAGGAACTTTTAATAGCAGCCTATCCATAAAGTTTTGTATCTTTGGGCTGCGCTGCCAAGCCTGTAAAAAGAAGTAAATGCCACCACCGAGTACGCCAAAAATCAGCCACCAGTAGCTGACAAATAATTCACTTAAGCCAATTACAAACAGTGTAGGTGCTGGCAAATCTGCTCCAAAAGAAGTAAACACCTCTTTGAAGGCGGGAATAACAAAAATCATAATGAGTGCCACCACAACAAAAGCCACGGTGAGCACGGCGGTGGGATACATCAATGCAGATTTAATTTTGCTTTTTACCGCCTCCATTTTCTCCATATAAAGCGCAAGGCGGTCGAGTAAGCCTTCTAAAATACCGGCTGTTTCCCCAGCTTCTACCAGATTGCAATAGAGGTCGTTAAAGTATAAAGGGTGCTTTCTAAACGCACTGCTTAATGAGGTGCCAGACTCTACATCCATACGAATATCATTGAGTAGGCGTGTCACGCTGGGGTTGCTATTGCCGCGCCCGACGATATCAAAGGACTGTAATAGGGGAACCCCGGCCTTCATCATCGTGGCTAGCTGCCGGGTAAAAATAGCAATATCTTTGGATTTAATTTTTTTGCCAGCGCTCATTTTGCGCTTTTTTAATTCCTTGACTGCAATGCCTTGGCGGCGTAAACTGGTTTGGGCAATAACCTCTGAGGTAGCGCGTACCTCACCTTGAACAATGCGACCTTGCCGGTCTTTACCAACCCACTCAAAAACAATTTCTTTATCTTTGGCCTTGCCAGCAATGATTGCCATAATTCTGATTTTTCCTTTTTTACTTTAACCTATACATTGGTGACTGCTAGCACTTCTTCTAAAGAGGTATAGCCTAGCTTGACCTTATGCAGCCCAGACTCTCGCAAAGAGCGCACGCCTTGGGCTTTGGCTTCTTCTGCAATTTCTAGGGCAGTGCCGTCGCGTAAAATAATTTTTTGAATGGCCTCGTTGACCGGCATGACTTGGTAAATACCTACGCGGCCTTTATAGCCTTTGTTGCAGGCATCGCAGCCAACAGGGATATAAGGCTTCCAATTGCCGTATAAGTCTTCTTCTTGAAAGCCGGCATCCAGCAACACCTCTTTGGGGGTAGGGGCTTCTATCTTGCACTGGTTGCATAAACGCCTGGCCAAGCGTTGCGCGGTAATCAAAATAACGCTAGAAGCTATATTAAAGGGCGCAATCCCAATATTGCGCAAGCGTGTCAGGGTGGTGGGCGCGTCATTGGTGTGCAAGGTGGATAATACCAAGTGCCCAGTTTGCGCGGCTTTGATGGAAATATCCGCTGTCTCTAAATCCCGAATTTCCCCCACCATAATAATATCTGGGTCTTGGCGCAGGAAAGAGCGCAGGGCAGCCGCAAAGGTAAGCCCCGCCTTTTCATTCACGTTTACCTGGTTCACACCGGGCATATTGATTTCAGAAGGGTCTTCTGCGGTGGAGATATTCACCCCTGGCTTATTGAGCAAATTCAAGCAGCTATATAAAGAAACAGTTTTACCAGAACCTGTAGGGCCGGTGACTAAAATCATGCCATAGGGGCGGTTGATGGCCTCTAACAAGCGTTCTTTTTCAAGAGGTTCATATCCTAGGGCATCAATTCCCATTTTGGCGCTATTGGGGTCTAAGATACGGATAACGATTTTCTCGCCAAATAAGGTGGGCAAGGTGGAGACACGAAAATCAATAACCCGGTCAGCACCAATTTTGAGCTTCATTCTGCCGTCTTGGGGAACCCGCTTTTCTGAAATATCCAGCCGCGATAGCACTTTAATACGCGAGGCTAGTTTTTCTTTAATGGCCGCTGGAGGGGTGGCTACTTCGCGCAATTCACCATCAATGCGAAAGCGGACGCGGTAGGTGTGTTCATAAGGCTCAAAATGCAGGTCAGAGGCACGCATATTCACAGCATCGACCATCATTTTTTGTAAGAATTTAACGACGGGGGCATCTTCTACGTCTTGCCCGGCATCGTTGCTGCTGCTTTCTGCTTCGGTATCTTGGACATCATCCACATCAAAATCAGCAGCACTAGAAAAAGATTCCAACGCCTGTGCCGTGGTTTGTGTGAGTTGGTCCACCAAATGCTGTAATTTATCGTATTCCGCAATAATCCATTCTACCGATAGCTGGGTAGAGAATTTAATGCGCTCTGCCGCATCTTTATTGGTAGGGTCTGCGGTAATAACTAAGAGCCGTGTCCCCCGTTTAGCCAATGGCAAAACGGTATGGGTGGCGCAGAGTTTGCTATCTAGCAAATCTTTGGGTATGTACTGCGGCAAAATGGCATCGGCATCAATGGCAGGCATTCCAAAAATAATAGCGGTTTGCTGTGCCAGCTCCATGGCGGACATATTTAGGGAGGCGATGAGCTGTGCCGCAAAATTACTTTTGTTTTTTTGTGCTTGGTAAGAAATATCTTGGGCAGTTTGGGCATCAATTTTGCCGGCAGCCATGAGCGCCCGTGCTAAACCGGCCAGGGGAACTTGTGCTTTGCGGGTGCTAGGGTCGGCGGTGGCCATGGGCAGGCTCCTATGTGCTGTGTTGTTGATTGCTTAAAAACTTCAGGCGACGTTATTGCGGCGTTGCTGTTGCGCTGTTGCGTACACGTGCGCCAAAAATGCTGCTGCCAATGCGCACCATGGTGCTCCCAGCGGCCACGGCCTGCGGCCAGTCGGCGCTCATCCCTAGGCTGATGGTGTCTAGCTGCGGCCAGCCGTTGGCTTGCAGTTGCTCAAAGATGCGCACTGCCCGCTGGTGCAGTGCCAAGGTGGCTTCGGGGGTGGGTTGCGGGTCGGGGATGGCCATGATGCCGCGCAGTTGTAGGCCAGGCCAGCGCCCGACTTCTTCTGCCAAGCTGGCCACCTCTTCAGGGGGGCAGCCGGCTTTGCTGGCGCTGGCATCAATATTGACTTGAATGCACACTTGCAGCGCCGCTAGGTGCGCCGGGCGTTGCGCCCCTAGGCGCTGGGCAATTTTGGGGCGCTCTAGGGTGTGCAGCCAGTCAAAATGCTCGGCCACTTGGCGGGTTTTGTTGCTTTGCACCGGGCCAATGCAGTGCCATACCAAGGGCAGATGGGCGGTGGTGGGCAGGGCGCGTAGGGCGGCCATTTTTTCTATGCCCTCTTGCACGTAGTTTTCGCCAAAATGGCGCTGCCCGGCCAAGGCAGCTTGCGCAACCGCCTCGGCTGAAAAGGTTTTAGAGACGGCTAGCAACTGCACCGCCTGGACGCTGCGCCCCGCTTGCTCGGCGGTGTGGGCAATCTCGGTGCGCAGGCGCGTAAGTTCAAGGGCTATCGTGGTCATAATAGGGTGAAGTATAGAAAGATACAACGGTGGGGCAAGGGCGTGATTTTCGTCTTGCTTGGGCTTTACAAGTGCCCTGCCCATGCCCCGCTTGGCAAAAGGAGCTGTAAGCCATGATGAATAACGCTGAAAAAATTCTCGATATCACCGCCTTGCTGGCCTTTGGGGTGAAGAACAAAGCCTCTGACTTGCACCTGTCAGCGGGCTTGCCGCCGATGATTCGCGTGCATGGCGACGTGCGGCGCATCAATATGCCAGCGTTAGAGCATAAAGCCGTTCACCAAATGGTCTATGACCTCATGAACGATGGCCAGCGTAAAGAGTATGAAGAGCAGTTAGAGGTAGATTTTTCGTTTGAAATTGAAGGGCTGGCGCGTTTTCGTGTCAATGCTTTTAACCACTACCGGGGCGCGGGGGCGGTGTTTCGTACCATTCCTAGCAAAATTTTGACGCTGGAGGAGTTGGGTGCGCCCAAAATTTTTTCCAACTTGGCCTCTTTGCACCGTGGCTTAGTGCTGGTGACGGGGCCGACTGGTTCGGGCAAATCCACCACCTTGGCCGCGATGGTGGACCACCTCAACAACACCAAACAAGGCCATATTTTGACGGTCGAAGACCCGATTGAGTTTGTCCACCAATCGAGAAAATGCCTGGTCAACCAGCGTGAAGTGGGGCCGATGACGCATTCTTTTGCCGCCGCCCTCAAGTCTGCCCTGCGTGAAGACCCCGACTGCATCCTGGTGGGCGAGATGCGCGATTTGGAAACCATCCGCCTGGCGATGACTGCCGCTGAAACTGGCCACTTGGTGTTCGGTACGCTGCACACCTCTAGCGCGGCCAAGACGGTGGACCGTATCGTCGATGTCTTTCCTGCGGAAGAAAAAGAGATGGTACGTGCCATGCTCTCAGAGTCGTTGCAGGCGGTAATTTCGCAAGTGCTGTGCAAAACCAAGGATGGCCAATCGCGGGTGGCCGCCCATGAAATCATGCTGGGAACCAGCGCCATTCGTAACCTAATTCGCGAGGCCAAAGTTGCGCAGATGTACTCGGCCATTCAAACCGGTGCCAATGTCGGAATGCAAACTTTGGACCAAGACCTGACGGAGCTGGTGCGCCGCAACACCATTAGCGCCGCCGAGGCACGTACCAAGGCGAAGTTTCCAGAAAACTTCCCAGGCTGATTTTTATACGCAGCATCAATATGCAACACGACAGCACACAACACCACACACAACACCACACAACACAGGAGTAATGGGCATGGAGCGTGATCAGGCCAGTAAATTTATCCACGATTTGCTGCAATTGATGGTCAGCCGCAAGGGCAGCGACCTGTTTTTGACCGCAGATTTTCCCCCCGCCATGAAAATTGATGGCGTGCTGACCAAGGTCTCCCCCCAGCCGCTGACTGCCAGCCACACCATGGTGCTGGCGCGTTCGGTGATGAGTGACCGCCAGATTGCCGATTTTGAGCGCACCAAGGAATGTAACTTTGCCGTTGCGCCCACGGGCATTGGCCGCTTTCGTGCCAATGCCTTTATCCAGCAAGGGCGGGTAGGGCTGGTGCTGCGTGCGATTCCGGCAAAAATCCCAACGATTGAGGATTTGAACCTGCCTCCAGTGCTCAAAGAGGTGGCGCTGGCCAAGCGCGGACTGTGTATTTTTGCGGGGTCAACCGGCTCGGGCAAATCTACCTCGTTAGCGGCCATTCTGGACTGGCGTAACCAGCACTCGCATGGCCATATCTTGACGGTGGAAGACCCGATTGAGTTTGTCCACCCGCACAAAAACTGCATCATCACCCAGCGCGAAGTGGGGCTGGATACTGATTCGTGGGACGCGGCCTTAAAAAACTCGCTGCGCCAAGCGCCCGACGTGATTTTGATGGGCGAAATCCGCGACCGCGAAACCATGGAGCACGCCCTGGTTTTTGCTGAAACCGGTCACTTATGCCTTGCCACGCTGCACGCCAACAATGCCAACCAGGCGGTGGACCGTATCGTCAACTTCTTTCCTGAAGAGCGCCGCGAGCAGCTTTTGCTAGATTTGTCGCTGAACCTGCGTGCGCTGGTCTCGCAGCGCCTGCTACCCCTGCAAAACGGCAAAGGCCGCGCCGCAGCGCTGGAAGTTTTAATGAATACCCCCCTGATTTCCGACATGATTAGCAAGGGCGATGTGGTAGAAATCAAGGAAATTATGGAGCGCAGCCGCGAGCTGGGGATGCAAACCTTTGACCAAGCGCTGTTTGATTTGTTTGAAAGTGGCCGGGTCAGTTATGAAGATGTTTTGCGTAACGCTGACTCGGTGAACAACCTGCGCCTACAAATCAAACTGCATAGCGAACGCGCTAAAGCTGATTTACATGCAGGCACAGAAGGCTTGCGCATTCTTTGATTAGGGATTGGGGAAACGATGACAACGACCACAGCGACCGCAACAACCACAGCGACCACAACTATCACTACTGCCGAGCACCCCTCTGAGCACACCAGCGTCAACCCCCGCCCCTACCCGTCTCTGCCGACGGGAGCCAAGCGCCTGGCCTTTATTGGCCTGGGTGTAATGGGCGGCCCTATGGCGGCACACTTGGCCTTGGCGGGGCATTCGGTAACGGTCTATAACCGCACCGCCAGCAAAGCCGAGCAATGGGTGAGCGCCTTGAGCCAAAAAGCTCCCCACAGCCGCCTAGCCAGTGCCTCAACCCCCGCCCAAGCAGCGGCAGGGGCGGACATGGTTTTTTGCTGCGTGGGCAATGACGAGGATGTGCGCAGCGTTACCTTGGGGGAGGCGGGTGCTTTGGCCGGCATGGCCGCTGGGGCGGTGCTGGTCGACCATACCACCGCCTCTGCCCAATTGGCACGAGCGTTGTATGCCCAAGCACAGGCGCAGGGGGTGGGGTTTGTGGATGCCCCCGTCTCTGGTGGGCAAGCGGGTGCGCAAAACGGCCAGTTAACGGTGATGTGCGGTGGCGATGCAGCTGTTTTTGAGCAAGTCGCTCCCGTCATGGCCTGCTTTGCGCGTGCCTGCACCCTGATGGGCGAGAGCGGCAGCGGCCAGCTCACCAAAATGGTCAATCAAATCTGCATTGCGGGGCTGCTGCAAGGGCTGTCTGAAGCGGTGGCCTTTGGGCAAAAAGCGGGCTTGGATATGGACGCGGCTCTGGCCGTGATTGGCCAAGGCGCGGCGCAAAGCTGGCAGCTTGACCACCGAGGCCGTACCATGGCACGCGACGAGTTTAATTTTGGCTTTGCCGTTGACTGGATGCGCAAAGACCTCAGCCTAGTGCTGGCCGAAGCCGCCCGCAACGGTGCGCGTTTGCCCGTCACGGCGCTGGTGGACCAGTTCTACGCCGACGTGCAAGCCCAAGGCGGCAACCGCTGGGACACCTCTAGCCTGATTACGCGCCTGCGTTAGTCTAAAAAAGCCAACTCGGCGTGTATAGAGTTGGCTTTTTAATGGGCATTGAATGCGGGTTAGGTTGGTGTCGAGGACTAGTGCAGTACCGAGCCGGCTGGCATTTTGCCCATATGCTCCAAGGTGGCCAGCCAAGGTTCTGCCAAGATGCGAATTTGGGCATCATTTTGCAAAATACGCTGCATGATGCGGGTCTTTTCCTTGCGCTGTTGTGCAGTAAGCGCTTGCTCCTCGGCTTTCGCGCGTAGCTCTCCAATCAATACAGCGCAGGCTTGCTCGCATTGGGCAACAGCATCCCAGTCGCTTTGCATGGCTGCTTGCAACATATCTGTGCTTTTGCTTTCAATCGCTTTGTAAAAATCCAGCAATTCCATTTTCAAAACTCCTTGACTGATTTTAGTTATCAGCAGTTCTTTAAGCACTTACTGCATCCGCTGGCTGATTTCCAGCTACTGCAGCACCATTGGGGCCAATTTCTTTCCATGCTTGTGCTACCGGCTGCAATATGACGACAACCTCTTCTACCAAAGCCAGCTCATTACGGATATTGGCTTGGGTAAGTTGCTTGACACAGTAGTCATACAGCATTTTCAAATTTTCTGCCAACTCACCGCCTTTTTCTAAATTAAGGCCGGCAGCCAAGCCTTCTTGCAAAATACGTACAGCCTTGCCTAAATGTTGGCCTTTTTCTGCAATTTCACCGCGCTCAAGAGCTCCACGGGCTGCATTGAGACTTTGAAACAGGCCATCAAACAACATTTGAATTAACAAATGTGGCGAAGCGTTCTCCACCCCCGAATGGGCTCCTACCTGGCGATAGGCATTGGCTCTGTTAAAACCTGGTGATGAAAACATGCGATTCCTTGTACAGTATGGGTATCAATAATAAAACTGAGGCGGTTTAATCAGCGGATAGCCTTGGCTAGATAATATATTATTAAGTAGTCGCCTTAATTCTGAAGAGAATTTAATCCTTGGACTTGTTCCAAGTTGTCACCATTTGAGAGACGTAAGAACTCAAGGCATTGAGTGATGCCATTTTTGCGTCTAAAGAAGAGTATTGTTTATACAAGCGCTCTTCAACGCGGGTGGCGCGTTCATTCACCTTGTTTTGCTCACTTTGGTTGCTTTTCAAAGAAAGTTCTAAAGAGTCTGTTTTAGAGTTCAGCGCACCGTCATAGGATAGGAGTTGGTCAGTGAAGTTTTTGAAGTTAACAGCAATGCCGCCGCCCTGCCCCAAGCCATTGGCTTTATTGGCAAATAAGCCCTTAATACCTTCCAAGTCCAGCAGTCCTTTATCCAGCTTGCTGCCGTCCACAGTCAATTTGCCGCCTTCCTGCATTTGGATGCCAATGTCTGCCAAGCGGCTGAATGCTCCGCCTGAGCCAGAAATGCCCTGGGTCAACATCCGCAAGGAGTTTTGCAGGCTGATAGTGGCACCGTCACCTTGTAAAGCCCCGGCTTCTTTGGTGGCTTCGGTATATTTGGTGGAGGCAGAGAGCAGGTCATTGAGTTCGTTATAAGCATCTACAAATTCTTGGATGCTTTTCTTCATGCCCTCGGTGTCGGGTTTGACGGTTAATGTCGCAGCGGTGGTCGTTACCTCTGAGACTGAAAATGACATCCCCGCAATGGTGCTATCAAAGGTGTTGGTGCTCGATTCCACCACCATGCCGTTGAGTTTGACTTGGGCGTTTTTAGCCTCTTGGGCATTGGCTTGCCCGAGTTTTTCTAGCGCAGGGTCAATGGTGACAGTAAAGCTATGGTCTGTACCGGTTTCTTTAGAGCGCATCATTAAGCGCTCTTTACCATCCACATCAGTCACGATAGAGGCTTGAATGCCCAAACCTGCCTCATTGATTTTGGTGGCAATTTTAGTCAGGTTGTCGGATGACAGAATATTCAACTCGGTGGTTTTGTCACCAACTTTAATTTCTATGGTGCCAGCTGCTCCCATGGCCTCGTTTTTGGCTAAAGGAGCCGCTCCATCAGCTCCGCCAATAACCGTGGTTTGGGCTTGAGCGGTTTTCAGCACTTCAATGTTGTAGGTGCCAGGGGCGGCAATACCGGTCATGGTTCCGGTAATGGTGGTGTTGCTCGATTTGATATCCACCCCGTTCCAAGCACTGTCGCGGGTGAGCTTGGAAGTAATATCGGCCAGCGTAGAGGTCAGGGACTTGATTTCGCCATAAGTAGAGATTTTCGTCTCAATGCTCTCAGCGCGTACCTCTAGCTTTTTCAGTGGTGTCTTCTCATACGCCACCATCTGCTCGACGATGCTTTGTACATCTAAACCACTACCAATACCTGCAGATGAAATTGCCATGATAAAACTCCTTATACAGTGGGCTGACCCCAGCAGCCCTAGGGCGTTCATTACCGAACACGCTGCTAAAAAACACTGAAAAATTTACTCAGCCAAGCCCATTACAGGCACTATTGTGAACTGTTTGGCCTTTTTATAAAAGCCCGAACAAAACCTATAGCACCGGTCAATCTCCGTGACTTGACTGTCAAAGTGGGCAGCAAGGCGAACTTCCTTGCAGCCCTGCCGGGCTTATCGGCAAGCTTTTGGGAAACTTGAGGTCAGCCCGCCCAGATAGCTAAAAAAAGATAGGCTAGGCTTACCTTGTGCCCAGCCCTTGGCTCGTTCTACCCTGGTAGGTGCAATTGTTCAAAGCTATCAATATGTGCCAAGGCGGGCACAGCCTGTATCGGCTCACCGTGGTTGTAGCCGTAGGTAAGCAGCACCACCGGGCAGCCTGCCGCCCGCGCCGCTTGGGCATCGTTGCTGGAGTCGCCCAGCATCAGGGTGCGTGCTGGCGCTGTGCCTACGGCCTCGCAGGCTTTGCGCAGGGGGAGTGGGTCTGGCTTTTTGCGCTCAAAAGAATCACCGCCATACACCTGGGTGAAGAAGCCCTCCAGCCCCTTGGCCGCCAGCAACGGGCGGGCAAAGGCCAGGGGCTTGTTGGTCAGGCAGACCAAGGGCAGGCCAGCGGCTTGCCAGGCTTGCAAGCCTGCTAGCACTCCGGGGTAGATGTCTGCATACTGGCCATTCAAGGCGAGGTAATGCCCCTCGTAGCACTGCCAGGCTTGGGGGTACAAAGCCGCCACCTGCGCAGGCGGTACGCCCACATGGGTGAGCACGCTGCGCAGCAAATGCTCTGTGCCCTTGCCTACCAACTGGCCGATGGCGCTGGCCTCTATGGCGGGCAATTGCAAATCGGCCAACATGCGGTTGAGCGCCTGAGCAAAATCGCCCAGGGTGTTGACCATGGTTCCGTCCAAATCGATAAGCAGGGCATTGACCTCTAAGCGGATGGTCTGGGTGGCAGTATTGGCAGCAGGGCAAATTTCTAATTGCATGGCGCAGCCCCCTTGTTTTAAGCCAGTGCAGTGCGCATGGCGGCAATCTCGGCGCGGTAGTCGGGCTTGCCGAAGATGGCGCTGCCCGCCACAAAGGTATCCGCCCCGGCATCGGCCACGCGGCGGATGTTGTCGGCTTTGATGCCGCCATCCACCTCCAGCCGAATGTCTTTGCCGCTGGCTTCAATGCGTTTACGCGCTGCTTCTATTTTGCGCAGGGTGCTGTCGATAAAGCTCTGGCCGCCAAAGCCGGGGTTGACGCTCATGAGCAAAATCAGGTCGATATCGTCAATCACCCAATCGAGCACATCCAGCGGCATAGCGGGGTTGAACACCAGCCCAGGCTGGCAGCCTGCCGCTTTGATGGCCTGAATGCTGCGGTGTACATGGGCACTGGCATCGGGGTGAAGGCTAATCAGGTCAGCCCCCGCTTGGGCAAAGGCTTGCGCCAGCGCATCCACGGGCTGCACCATCAGGTGTACGTCGATGGGCACGGGCTGGCCATCTGGCGTGACGGCATGGGGCTTGAGCGCCTGGCACACCATGGGGCCGAAGGTCAGGTTGGGCACATAGTGGTTGTCCATCACGTCAAAGTGAATCCAGTCTGCGCCAGCGGCAATCACGTTTTGCACCTCCTCGCCCAGGCGGGCAAAGTCGGCAGAGAGGATGGAGGGGGCGATGCGGTAGGTGGTGTCCATAGTAGCAGGCGTTCTAAAGGCAAGTGAAGGCAGCGATTGTCCTCTAAGGTCGTTGACTTTACTTCGGATATGCTGGTCACCTTGGCCGCCCGCGCCGGACTGCACCCAGAGCTGCGCCTGGCTGTTACCGGGCTCTAAAAAAATAAGACGCAGGTAGAGCGCTTAGTGCAGCACTTAGTGCGAAAAATCGACCAAGGTAAATAAGGGCAGCTTGCCAGTGCTGCGCAGCAGCTCAGAGCCGCCTAGCTCGGGCAAATCGACAATGGCCGTGCCTTCCATGACACTGGCTCCGAGTTTTTCAATCAGCTTTTTACCGGCCATCATGGTTCCGCCGGTGGCAATCAGGTCATCGACCAGCAGTACGCGGTCGCCGGGCTGCACGGCATCGGTGTGTAGCTCTACGGTGGCGCTGCCGTATTCCAGCTCATAGGTTTCTTGCACCGTGGTAAAGGGCAGTTTGCCTTTTTTGCGAATGGGTACAAAGCCTACCCCCAGTTGATGGGCAATCACCGAACCGATGATGAAGCCGCGTGCATCCAGCCCTGCCACCACATCGGGGCGCATGGCTTTGTCCATATAACGCTGTACGAAAGCTTCAATCAACACGCGAAACACTTTGGGGTCTTGCAGCAGTGGGGTGATGTCACGAAACTGCACCCCCGGCGCAGGCCAGTTGGGCACGGTGCGAA
>JAHAYB010000371.1 GCA_018384835.1 Comamonas sp. | reverse complement strand
TGTACAGGCTGGGGTTCATCAAGGCGTTCAGGGTTTTGGCCGTGCCGTGGGCATTGCCGTTCCAGCCCTTGTTTTTTGCACCGTTGTTGTGGATGGTGTTGCCTGCCGCATCGGTGGTGGCGTAGTACGAGTTGTCAACGCGATCTCTGTTGCTCCCGCTGTTGTCGTAATTGCTGCTGTCGTCACTGTTCCCCACCAGACCGCCCAGATACCCCCCGCCTTTTACCAGGCCGGTGGCATAGCTTTGCTCAATGGTGGAGCCATCGTTCTCCCCAACTAAGCCACCTACGTACCAGGAGCTACTTGCTGTCACCGCACCTGTGGCGTAGCTGTTGCTAATGCTGCTGCCATCCAAGTTACTGCCCACCAGACCGCCTACCCAGAGGGAGAAGTTAGTGGCTTGTACATGGCTGCTGGCATAGCTGTGGCTGATGCTGCTGTCAAAAGCATTGGCTCCTGCCAAACCACCCACGCCATCGCCATGCCCTTGCACTACACCGCCTGAGGCGTAGCTGTGGCTGATGCGGCTGCTGTTGCCGTTGAAGCCCACCAGACTGCCCACGTAATCGCGGCCTGTGACCTGCGCATCGATAAGGCCGACATGCTGCACGCTCGCTGTCATGGTTTCACCGAACAGCCCCACGTTGTCTTGGTCAGGACGGAGGATGCGCAAGCCGCTGATGGTGTGGTCTTGACCATCCAAGCTACCCGTAAAGGGGGTGCTGTCGTTACCAATGGGCTGCCAGCCCGCGCCGCTATTGGCCGTGGTGCTGGCGTGCTGGGCGTAGCCGCTGGTGCTGCTGTCCAGGTCGTTGTTGAGTTGGTAGTGCTTGTCCAGCAGCAGGCGGGTATTTGACAGTTGCTCCCAGTTGGCAATGCCATAGGCGGCTGCTTCTGTGCCCCAGCCGTTGGCAAATAGGGTGCTGCGCGTTACGTCTTCGGCACGGGTTACGCCTATCAGGGAAGGCAGGGCGATTTCATAGCCCTCGGCCTGCGCCCCTTGAGCCAGTGACCAGATGCTGCTGTCCCAGCCGGTGTAGAGGTCGGGGTCAGTCAGTTGTGCAAAGGTTTTGCCAGTCCCTAGGGCATTGCTGCTTTGGTTGATGGCGTTGCCAGCGGCATCGGTGGTGGCGTAGTAGGCATGGTCGATGCTGCCCTGAGGCTGCCTACCTACCAGCCCGCCGATACTGCTGTTGCCGCTGACCGCACCCGTGGCATAGGCATAACTGATATGGCTGCCACTGGTGCTCTGGTAGCCCACCAGCCCACCGATATGGTTATCACCGCTGACCGCACCGCTGGCATAGGCATGGCTGATGCTGCCGCTGCTCTGCTCACCCACCAGCCCGCCAATATTGCTGGGGGTTGAGCCTGTACCCGTGACTGTTCCGCTGGCATAGGCGTGGCTGATGCTGCCACCACTTTGACCGCCGACTAGCCCACCAGCCCTTATATTGCCACTGACCGCTGCGGTGGCATAGGCGTGGCTGATATTGCTGCCGCCCTCCTGCTGGCCTACCAGCCCGCCGATACTGGCAGCCGTGCCGCTGACTGTTCCAGTGACATAGGCTTGACTGATGCTGCCGTCGTCGAGCCTGCCTGCCAGCCCCCCCACAATGTTCTGGCCCTGGGCAACCACCCCTTCCAGCCCCACATTGCGCAATGCGGCATTGCTGGTAGCGCCAAACAAGCCCACATAGTCCTGGCCGCTGTGGTCTATCGTCAAGCCGCTGATGGTATGACCCAGGCCGTCGAAGCTGCCGGTAAAACTATTGTCGTAGTTGCCAACCGGTACAAAGTTGCCAAAGCCACTGGCATCCACATCGCCGCCCAGGGCATATTTGCCGGATAGCTTGCTTTGCATGTTCTGCAAATCGGCAGCGGTTTTAATAACGGTGTAGTCCGTGCCGTTGATTTGCAGCAAGTCTTCACCCGCGTTGGCAAAGTTCACCTGGCCTTTGAAGCCGCCGCTGTCGCCAAAGTGGGCGCGGATGGTGCTGCCTGCTGCGGGCGTGGCGCTGCTGTTGCCTGCTGTGCCGCCATAGTTCAGTGCCAGTGTGCCGCTGTCATTGACGTTGATTTGAGCCTTCAGGTGAATATCGCGGTCGGCGTTGAGTGTGAGCTGGTGGGCGGTGTAGCTGATGTCGGCATTGACGTGGATATCGCCTGCATCTGTGCCGCTGTTGGCTGCGGCTTCACCAGGGTTGGTGTGGCCGTTGCTGGTGGAAACGGTTACGTCGCCTGTGCCCAGGGCGGTTTCAATGGCGCTGGCTTTGCTGCTGTCAATGGTGATGTCCACCGGGTCAATCAGCCATTGGCCGCCGTGGGTGTTGATTTTGAGGTCTTTATCGATGCTGACCGTGGCGGCGGAGGTGTCGATAAATTTGGCTTCCAGCGTGCCTGCCACTTGGGTTTCGCCATGCTGCATGTCAGCCAGCAGCAGGATTTTTCCGTCCTTTTCTTGCAGGCTGTTGGCGGCAATTGCGCCGCTGTTGCTGACCACGCTGGCGGCCAATGCGTCTGCGGCCTTGCCCGTCATGATGACCTGCCCACCATCGGCGACGATGAGCTGTCGGTTTTCCACCAGGGTGTTTAAGGTGGCAGGCGCTACCTGCACACTGAGCAGCCCGGTGTCGCCGGTTTGCAGGGTGATTTGCTCGCCAGCGGCCATGGCCACGCTGCCAAGCTGGGCGCTGAGGATGCCGTCATTGCGCACGGTAGGAGCCAGCAGGGCGATAGAGCCGCCATCTTTGGCCGTGATAGTGCCCTGGTTGATGATGCTGCCGGTTGCACCATTGCGGCTGAAGGTGTGGTTGCCGCTTTCAAAGTCAGCGTTGCTGATGTCCATGCTGCTGGCCACCAGCCCGCCTACGTCCACTTGGCTGCCCGCACCAAACACCACGCCGTTGGGGTTGACTAGCCAGACCTGGCCATTGGCGTTTAACTGGCCGTGAATCTGGCTGGCTTCACCAGCGGTAACGCGGTTGAGGGCGATGGCGCTGGTATCGGGTTGTGCAAAGGTAACGGCGCTGTCTTGGCCGATGTTGAAGCTCGCCCAGTCAATGATGGCTTTGTGGCTGCCTTGCTGGATGTGCATTTGGCTGCCCGCTTGGCTAACGCTGGCGTTACCCGATACCACGTGGTGTCCGCTGGGCAGGGCATGGGCGGCGCTGAGGATGGCCACTGCCGGGGCAAGTGCCTTGCGGGTTTTGTCGGTTTTGGATTTGCTTTTGCTCTTGGCGCATTCGGGCGCAGGGACGTAGCGTTGAGTTGCTTGCTGCCAGACGAGGCGATAGGTGTGGTTCATGGTGCTGCTTTCTTTTTTTCAGGGTGCTGCAGATAGGGTTCGGATGGGGGGTGGCGCTAAGGGGTGGCTGCTCAGAACAGGCGCGTTAGGCTGACCCAGCCGCGCACGCTGTTGTCCCGGCTGCCGTCGTTATTGCGCCCGTTGATGGCTCCTGGGTTACGGCCAATGGGGGTGGCGACGCTGGCCTGCATCAGCCAGTGCTTATTGCGCCAGCCCACGCCCAGCCCTGCGCCTTGCAGGGTGTAGCCGTTGGGTTGACCCCCAGGGTTCCAGTTGACCCAGGGTTTTTTGTGCTGGCGGATGTGGCCTGCGTCATAGAAGACGCTGACGCGCCAGCCCCGTCCCAGGTGTTTTTGCAGCTCAAGCTGGAGCAGCAGCCCCTGGTCGCCGCTGGCTTCGTTGACGGGGTAGGCGCGTACTTGGTTGGAGCCGCCCAGGGTCATGCGCTCGCTGCTGGCTAGGTTGGTGCTCGCCCATTGACCGGATAGGCTGGCTTGCAGTTGCCAGCTTGTGCCCAGCGCGGGCAGGCTTTGCAGGCGGGTCAGGCTCCAGCCCAGCTTGCTGTAATGGCCGCTGCTGCGGGCGGTGGCCGCATCTTGGGCGGCATCGCTGGCCGCTGGTCAGGCTCAGGCTGCCCCAGGTGATGCCGCCCCCGCCCAGGTCGTCGCGCCAGTCGCCATTCAGACCAACGCTTAGGCTGTGGATGCGGTGGCGGCGCAGGGCTTGGCTGAGTATGTCGTCGTCATAGCGGCGGTGCTCGTAGCTGGCGCTGAGGTTGAGGTTGTGCCTGGCCTGGCGAACCAGTGGGTAGTGCAGGCGCAAGCCCGCCGTGTGGGCTTTGCCTTCGGCCTGTAGGGCGCGGTAGCTGCCGCCCAGGGTGTAATCCAGGGTGCTGGCGTGGGCAGTTAGGCGCAGGCCGTTGTAACCCAGGGGCAGGCTGTAGCGAGCAACGGCGCTGCGGATGTCTTGGGCTGCCAGCAGGCGCAGGCTGAACTGGTCGCCCTGGCCGCTCCAGTTGTTCACGGCCAGGCCGCCGCTGGCTTGCAGGCGGCCTGTGGAGGGGATGCCGTAGTTGTTCAGACCAGCATCCCCGGTGATAAAGGCGGTGTCCCGCACCTGAATGGCTAGGGCTGTTTCGCTGGTATTTGCACCGGCTTGCAGCACGCCTGTTGCCGCTATGCCGGGCAGGTCATTGGCCAGTAGCAGCCCGCGCTCCAGGTCGGCAGAAGACAGGGGTGCGCCGCTGGATAGGCGAGCGGTAATGAGCGATTGCACATAAGCGGCGTTTGCCCTGCTGCCGGTTTGCTGCACGCTGGAGCCGCCAAAGCGCCCTTCTAGCACCTGGATGCGAATGCGACCCTCGGTCACATCCTGCTGGGGTAGATAGACGCGGGCAAACCAGCCGTTTTGGCGGTAATGCTCGGCAATGCGCTGGGCGGTGTGCTCCAGCTCTGCCAGGGTCAGGGCTTGGCCGATGAGGGGGGCAATCAGCGTATCCAGTGCTTCGGCAGGCAGCAGGGTTGCGCCCTCAATAGC
>JAHAYB010000357.1 GCA_018384835.1 Comamonas sp. | reverse complement strand
AATAATGGTTCCTACTGCTGCAAAGGTGATTAAGGCAATAGACATGGCCACCAACACCTCAATTAAAGATAAGCCTTGGGAGGGGTGCAAAGCCTTACCAGGGGTAGGTGGTAGGGTATTTCTAGTAAGATGGCGTGGCATAGTTAAAAATAGCCTATAAAAATTTAATATACTACAATACTAGAGTAACGAGCGGTACGATTATTTTCATCCTGTACGGAATGGTGCGTCCATTCCAGTATGATATAGGCAGTAGAGTCATCAATTTTTTTTACAATAAATTTGCCATCGGGCAGGCCGCCCATGGTTTGTTTTTGTGCCAAATCTTCTAAAGCAGATAAAGCCTCACCATTGGGTAGTTCTCCGCGAATTTGTGTGATGTTAACAAACTCATTCATGAGGAGGGCTGCACGCTTTCTATTTTCAGCATCAATAGACATGCTTACAGCTTTTGCCTGTAAAGCGACTAAACCAAAAATACCAGTGGTAATTAGTAAAATGGAAACCAGCACTTCAATTAAACTGGCTCCTCGCTGCTGATGGTTGAGCATGGCTTTATTTTTAGTTGTTTTTTGAGAGGAAGGTAGTGCGTGTGGTTTATCCATATTTTTACATTAAATTATTTAATAAAAAATTAAATGGTTTGAATGGCTTTAACTGTTTTTATCATTTTATGGGCAGGCATCCAAAGTGTTGATTTTATTGGGGTCGCACATTCTTATATGACCGCCTACACTAACAAGTATTCGCAAGTTACGTGCTTTGCTGAATGATTCCATTTTAATATCATACACAGCGGGTATGGCAGTGGCTTCGCAGATGGCATCTCCCACCCCAATTTGCGCATTGGTGCGTGCTACCAAGCGGCCTGTAGAATTAAAGCAAATGGCTTTAGGCCCGGTAATAGTGACTTGCATGGCACTGGAGTCAATAGCAATGCCCGCATCAATATAATCGGCGGGGGAGCCTACCCGCTGGGTGGTAAACAAGCCCCAATGCCTGGCATGTACCCGCTGGTCACCGGCAGATTGGTTTGCAGTTTTTAAGGTACTAATGGCAGCACCCGCAGCGGCAAAACTACTATCGTCCGTTAATGCCAATACCACGGTTTGGCTGCGGCGTATGGCTTCTACTTTGGCTTGTTGTAGGCCGGTGTGCAAAATATCGGCGGTAGAGCGAATGCGGTTATTATTTACCCACTCCTGCATGGGGTACATTGCTGCAAAGCCTAAACTAGCCACTAGCGCTAGCGTTACCATAATTTCTATCAAGGTAAGACCAGATACCTTTAAGGGGTTATGGCAATAGCTAGGGACTAGCATTAGCATGTTTCCCCTTTTTTCTTCATCCACTTAGTTGGGCAGGTATTCCAGCCTTTACCCACAGAGGTAGTGCTTTTTCTATTGCGTTCATCAACGGTGAATGTAAAATTACTCACAGAACCTTTTCCTACCGCTTGTAAAAGAAATTTTGTACCATCTGGCTCAACATCACAAGAAAGCTGAAAATGATCCAAGAAAGGCAATTCGGCGCAGGGGGAGGTAAATGAGGCTACAGTAGCATAAGTGCGATTATCTTGAAAATAGCGCTCCATCTCAGCGCGTAAGTTCTCTAAGGCGGCTTGCCCTTCAACAATTTGGCCGCGTACAATATAATCCCTATAATTAGGAATGGCAACGGCAGAAATAATACCAACCAAGGCGACCACAATCATTAGCTCAATTAAAGTTAAGCCTCGGTTTTTATCATAATTACTAACGGTATGGGTTGGAGGTTTTTGCATATATATTCTGGCTGTGTATCTTACTTTGGACAATTAGTAAACTCATTAAATTTTAACGACAGAAAATTATGTTACATAATTTTGTAACAGCAATATATAAGATTTGCCTTATTCATACCAGTTTACTAGGGTATCAACTAGGGTTTTTACGGATTGATAAAAAAATGCCCGCTGCTTGCAACGGGCGTTTTGGTCTTGCCTAGTGAGGTCAACCTGCGGCTTATTTGAAATTGGCCTCCAAGCTGACCGCTTCAGTCACTGTATTGGGGAGGCTCATACCAGCGATGGTAGGCATTTCGACCTCATTCCTAACCATCAGCCCGTGATGGGGACCCTCGGCAGCAGCCCACACCCAGGCAGTAACATTGCCTACAGGGGTAGTCGTCACCACCGAAACCTTGCAGGTCTTGAAGGTGCCAGCGGGTACGGTCACCGTCTCAAAGCCTTGGAAAGTTTCTTGCACTGTTTGCGTGTAGGGCTGCGTACCATCCAGCGTCACCGTGGATGTGGAGGTGTAGGTCTGCCCCAGCGCCATATTGATGGGGAATTGGTGCGCTGGGCTTAAGGTCTCTTTCATACCGTCACCCTGTGCGCCGTAGGTGTACATCGTGCCGCCCACAAAGTCGTAGTAGTTGTGGTTACCAGAGCCTGTGCCATCCTCGGCGTACTCATCCAGGGTGCTGTGGCCGTTAAAAGTAGTGCGCCCCAGCATGGTGACTTTGATGGTGCTGGTGCTGTCCCCAGTTACGCCTGCGATGCCAGAAGTTTTCATCACCGCCGTGTAGGAGCTGCCCTCTTTGAAGCGTGCCGGGTTATGGCAAGCGCCAGCAGTGTTGTTGTCGATGGCTACTTGCTCATCTGGCTGTGGCTCAGGTTCTGGCTCTGGCTCTGGAGTGGGTTCAGGATCTGGGGTCGGATCAGGATCTGGCGAG
>JAHAYB010000328.1 GCA_018384835.1 Comamonas sp. | reverse complement strand
TTCGCGAATTTTGGCGAAGGTCTGGATACCTATGGGGAGTTTTTTGCGGGTCATGGCGCTGCATTGTAGGCATGGGCAGATGCTTAGACGCTGCACACCTATTACTAGCTCCCCGCCGTAAAACAATCGCTCTTGGCGAAAGCGCCTATCAAACAGCCCGCCGCTTTTAGCAATGCCGCCTAACGGCAGCTTCAAAAAAACGGGGTGATTTCTACCCTAGAATCCCCCCTGCTTGGAACCGTGAACGGCCTTGGAGACCCCTAGGATGGAACTGCTAAACAGGGTTGCTAACAGATACATCGTTCCAAGCCTGCCCTGATTTCAAAGGGATTAAGACAAGTCACACACCTTATCCATAACGCTCATACTCGTTCAAGAGGTATCGGCAGGATGGCTGCACAGGGGGGGCTACACCGTCAAGGTCTCAAAGGCGACGATATTGCGGCTCTCACGGCTAAATTCCACGCCAATCAGGTGTACAGGGCCAGCAGCGCGGTATTTATCGGCATAGGCTTTGTTTTGCAGTTGCTGTAAAGCCTTGCCTTCGGGTACTAGCTCTACCACCTTAAACTCAAACAGCCAGGCTCGCCCGTCTAGCAATACCGTCATATCAATACGCCCCTGATTGGTGGCATCCTCCACAGCAATATCCAGCCCCAGAGCGGCAAAGTAGCTATAGAACACGCTAGCCCAGTAGCCTTCATATTGCGCAATCGGGTTATTGCGATACCAGTCGTGCGGGATGCTGGCAAAAAAGGCGTGGAATAAATCACGCATACCCGCCACATCATTGGCTAGCAGCAAGTCACCTAGGCGGTATTTATTGTTCTGGGTAACTAAGCCATTGGGTTCGCCCCCCGTCCAGGCAACCAGCAGGCTGTTGTGCAGGCTTTGGTACACCTCTTGGTTAGGAAAGCGCAGGTGGTAGCGGTATTCCCCAAAAATATGCTCGGCGCGGTCAATCGTCAAATAACCGGCTTGCCAGAGTAGGGCTTCGGGGGTGATGTACTCCACATCAAACGTGGAAAGCAGCCGCTGCCCGGCCACAATCTGCCCCAAGTCGGGGATAAATGGCCGCTTCTTACCCAGCAGCTTGAGTAAGAACGTGGGCGTACCCGTCTCAAACCACCAGGGCGCAAACTGCCGGTTACGAAACAGCAGCAGTAAATCAAAGGGGTTGTACACCGCCTCACCCAGCCAGTTGTAACCGTTGTACCAGTGGCGGATTTCTTCGCGGTCAAGCCCTTCTAGCTCTGGGGCAAATACGGTATCTACATCATGAGCGGTGTAGCCACAGATAGCGCTGTAGGCAGGGGCAATGGTGATGT
>JAHAYB010000315.1 GCA_018384835.1 Comamonas sp. | reverse complement strand
GTGGCCGAGGCGGTGGACATAATGGCCGACAGCAGCGCCCCAAAAAAAGCAATCTGCAAGCCCAGCGGCATATGGTTCATCACCAGGGCGGGCAGGATTTTTTGTGGGTCATCAGCCATTAAGGTTTGCACCCCATCGGGCATGACCAGCACGGCGGCGGTCACCACAAACATGGGCACAAAGGCAAACAAGATGTAGAGCGAGCCGCCAATAATCGGCCCCAGCCGTGCCACCTCCGCATTTTTGGAAGACATCACCCGTTGGAACACGTCCTGCTGCGGGATAGAACCCAGCATCATGGTGATGCCCGAGGCAATAAAGAACAGCCAAGCCTTGCCATCCGCGTTCTCGGGCAGAAAACGCATCAGCCCTTCGCTCACGGCAAAGTCCACCACCCGCACTGCGCCACCCGCCAGGTCAGCGGCAAACCAGGCAATGGCCAGCAGGCCAGCGCAAATCACAATCATCTGCACCAGGTCAGTCATCGCCACCGACCACATGCCGCCGTACAGGGTATAGACCAGCACAATCACTGTGCCCAGCACCATGCCAGCGGTAATCGACATTGCGCCCTGCGTCAGCATATTGAACACCACGCCCAGCGCGGCCACCTGCGCTGCCACCCAGCCCAGGTAGCTAAAGATGATGATGACCGAGCAAAACACCTCCACCCCCCGGCCAAAGCGCAGGCGGTAATAGTCGCCAATGGTGATCAGGTTTTTCTTGTACAGCCGGTAGGCAAAGAACAGCCCCACCAGCACCAAACACATGCCCGCGCCAAAGGGGTCTTCAATCACCCCGCCTAGCCCTTCTTTGACGAACTGGGCAGATACGCCCAGCACCAGCTCTGAGCCAAACCAGGTGGCAAACGTGGTGGCCACCACGATATACAGCGGCAAATTGCGCCCCGCTACGGCGTAATCTGCCGTGCTGTTTACACGCCGCGCAGCGTACAGGCCAATACCTACGGACACCGCCAGATACGCGGCAATAAAGGCAATCAGCATGGCAAAACCACCCCCATCAAACAGCGTTAAACGCCAAGGCCAAAGAAAGAAGACAACAGCGCAAATACAAAAAGACGCGCGATTATCGGCAGGCGGGGGTGAAAATTTCTGATTTCCGGGGGCGGCCCAGGATTTGCCGCTGGCTACTGTCTGCTTCTTACCACAGCCCTACCATATACCGGACAGGCGCAGCCGCACGATGAGCTGCATCACCAGCAAGCCCAGCACAAAACCCAGGCCACCATAGAGCAGGGCTTGCAGCAGGCGGTTGGTGCGCCGCTGCTCTTGCAGCAGGGCTTGGGCAAGCTGCTGGCTGTGGTGCTGCCCTTGGTCTTGGCGCTGCAAATAGCTGTGCAGCAGGCGCGGCAAATCGGGCAAGATTTTGGCGTAACGCGGCGCTTGGGCCTTGACCTCGCTCCACAGGCGCTGCGGGCCCATTTGCTCCAGCATCCACTTTTCCAGGAAGGGCTTGGCCGTACTCCACAAATCCAGCTCGGGGTCTAGCTGGCGACCCAGCCCCTCGATATTGAGCAGGGTTTTTTGCAATAGCACCAACTGCGGCTGAATCTCCACCTGAAAGCGCCGCGAGGTCTGGAACAGCCGCATCAACACCATGCCCAGGGAGATTTCCGCCAGCGGGCGGTCAAAGTAAGGTTCGCAAACGCTGCGGATGGCCGCCTCTAGCGCCTCTACCCGCGTGTTGGCGGGAACCCAGCCGCTTTCAATATGCAGCTCGGCCACGCGCTTGTAATCACGGCGAAAGAAGGCGGTGAAGTTCTGCGCCAGGTATTCTTTGTCGTACTCAGTCAGCGCCCCGACGATGCCAAAGTCCAGCGAGATATAGCGCCCAAAGGTCTCCGGCTCCAGGCTGACCATGATGTTGCCAGGGTGCATATCCGCATGAAAAAAACCATCGCGAAATACCTGGGTAAAGAAAATCGTTACCCCATCACGCGCCAGTTTGGGGATATCGACACCGGCTTCGCGCAGCTTTTCGACCTGGCTAATGGGCACGCCCTTCATGCGCTGCATGACCATCACGTCCTGGTGGCAATAGTCCCAAAACACCTCGGGCACCAGCACCAAATCCAGCCCCGCCATATTGCGGCGCAACTGCGCGGCGTTAGAGGCTTCGCGCACCAAATCCAGCTCGTCGTTGAGGTAGGTATCAAACTCAGCCACCACCTCGCGCGGCTTGAGGCGCTTGGCCTCGTTAGACAGGCGCTCCACCCAACGCGCCATCATGTGCATCAGCGCCAGGTCTTTATCAATCACCGCCTTCATGCCGGGGCGCAGCACTTTGACGGCCAC
>JAHAYB010000296.1 GCA_018384835.1 Comamonas sp. | reverse complement strand
GCTTGGCAGTTGGGTGAAGGCTATGAAGATGTACCGGGCTTTTGCTACAGCGCCACACTGAACGACATCCGCAAGCATGAGCATGTGCTCACACCGGGGCGCTATGTGGGCGCAGCAGAGCAAGAAGACGATGGCGAACCCTTTGCCGACAAAATGCAGCGGCTCACCGCGCAACTGGCGCAGCAGTTTGCCGAGAGCACCCAGCTGGAAGATGCGATTAAGAAGAATTTGGCAGGATTGGGGTATTGGGGCTGAACAAGGAGGACACACCATGTCATTGAATGTTGAACACCTGCGGCGCACGGCGGATACGCTGCAAGAAGCGATCACGCGCCTGGCTGCGGTGGAGTCTGAGCAAGACACGCTCTATGACCTGTTTCGTAATGCCGCCGTCAAGAGTTTTGAGCTGTCGCTGGAAACCACCGGAAAGCTATTGCGCAAAGCGCTAAAGCTCTACGGCGGCAGTCCGCGCGAAGTGGACAGGCTGGTATTCAAAGATTTATTCCGCCACGCCAGCAAACACGGCCTGCTGGATGAGGCTGCGGTGGAACGCTGGTTTGCCTACCGTGCCAACCGTAATACCACCGCGCACGATTACGGTGTCGGCTTTGCCAATGAAACATTAAAAATTCTGCCCGCCTATTTACAGGATGTGCGGGCGCTGGCCGATGCCTTGCAGGAGTTGTTCGATGCCCAGTCGTGACATGCAGCGCTTGCAGCTATCGCCCCGCCATCTGTCCATGCTTCAAGCCTTGCTATCACAGCAAGTATCCGAGGCTGAAGTCTGGGCCTACGGCAGCCGTGTCAGCGGAGGCGCGCATGAAGGCAGCGACTTGGACATCGTGCTGCGCAACCCTTCAAACCTGAAAGCCGAGGTACCCAACTGGATGGATGTACGAGAAGCCATCCAAGAAAGTGATTTGCCGATGCTGGTCGATGTGCATGACTGGGCGCATTTGCCAAGCGACTTTCATCGCCATATTGAGCGCGATTATGTGGAAATACAGGCAGGTACTGTGGGGGCGCGGCAGATGCAGTTGGCAGGAGGTGGGGAATGAGCTCTGATTTGCGCTCTATGTGGGAGGCTGCGGGAGGCCGTGTTCCAAAAAACTGGCGATTTCAAACGATCGAAAGTCTACTGGAGCATCAGAAATCAATCGCCGTCGGTGTCATGTATCCCGGATCAGATACGGCTGATGGTGTGCCACTCATCAAAGTTTCCGATATCAAGAATGGAGAAGTTCAAGGAAAACCTTCCTTCTGCATTAGTCGTGAGGTCGACGAGGAGTACAAGCGAACACGTCTTTACGGAGATGAATTACTAATTACCTTAGTTGGGGAACCAGGAGATTGCGCTATTGCGACGGATGAAATGGCTGGGTGGAATGCGGCTCGTGCCGTGGCTGTTGTGAAATTGAAAAATCCGGATTTGCGACATTGGCTGCGCCAAATGCCCCGCGATGACTATGAGCAACTCGCTGCTACCGCTGCTTTGTTTCCCGATGCCATGAAGGATTCGGAATTGGAGGAGATTCCGAAGGAGTGGGCTGTTGGCGCATTGTCCGATCTGTGCCATTTGAACCCTGAAAGTTGGAGTGCTAAAACCCTGCCAGATACAGTCCGGTATGTGGATTTAGCCAATGCTAAAAGAGGAGAAATTTCAGAGATACAAAACCTTGGGGGCAAAGATATTCCAAGTCGTGCCAGGAGAATCTTGCGACATGGAGATACCGTTATCGGTACAGTACGACCAGGCAACCGTTCGTTTGCCTTGATTGGTGAAAATGGGCTAACAGGAAGCACGGGGTTTGCTGTGCTTCGACCAAAGGCATCCTATTGGTTAGAGTTTGTATATCTTGTTGCGACTTCCGAAGCTAATATTGAGCGCTTGGCTCATTTGGCAGATGGAGGTGCGTATCCAGCGGTACGGCCTGAAGTTGTTGTTCATGAAAGAGTGGCTGTGCCGACGGTTTCTATCGCACAGGCATTTAATCAATATATGCAACCACTATTTTCAAAATTGTTGGCGAATAGAAAGGACGCGATACTTCTCGCCGACCTCCGCGACACGCTCCTCCCCCAACTCCTTTCTGGCGAGTTGTCGGTGGCCGATATACATCAAGAGGTGGCCGCATGAGCATCACCGCTGATCAGATCAACCTGTGGCGCAGTAGTGCTTCGGAAACCCAAAATCTGGAGTTCAAGGAAGCCAGGAACCAGTACGACACCAGAAAACTGTGCCGTTATTGCGTGGCGATTGCCAACGAAGGCGGTGGACATCTGGTCATGGGGGTGGCTGACAAGCCGCCTCGTGCCGTGGTCGGCAGTGAAGCTTTTCCCGATACGCAGGACATCGCCGAAAAGCTGTTCCAGTGGTTGGGCTTTCGCGTGGATGTGGAGGTGGTGGCGCATCCCGATGGGCGGGTGGTGGTGTTCATCATTCCCGGTCGTCCACGAGGAACGGCCTATCACTACGATGGCGCTTACTTGATGCGTTCGGGCGAAGAGCTGGTACCGATGAGTGAAGACCAGTTGCGCCGCATTTTTGCCGAGGGTCAACCCGATTGGCTGGAATTTTCGGCGCTCAAGGATGCTTCGGCGCAGGATGTGGTGCAGTTGCTGGATACGCAGACTTTTTTTGATCTGCTGCATCTGCCTTACCCGACCAGCCAAGCGGGCGTGCTGGCGCGTTTGCTGGATGAGCGCTTGATCGAGCGCAGTGCATCGGGCTTCCATATCTTGAACATCGGCGCGATTTTGCTGGCCAAGAGTTTGCGTAGTTTTCCCGACCTCAGTCGTAAGGCGGCACGGGTGATTGTCTATGCAGGAGAGTCCAAGATGCAGACTTTGTCCGATGTGACGGGAGAAAAAGGCTACGCGGTGGGATTCACGGGCTTGGTGCAGTATGTGATGGACAAGCTGCCGCAGAATCAGGTGATCGAAGGGGCTCTTCGCAAGGAGATTAAGCTGGTGCCGAAAGTGGTGATCCGCGAGTTGCTGGCCAATGCGCTGATCCATCAGGACTTCCAGATGGGCGGCGCGTCGCCGACGGTTGAGGTGTTATCCAACCGAGTGGAAATTTCCAACCCCGGTGAACCGATCGTGCCTGTGGAGCGGTTTATCGATGGTTACCAGTCCCGTAATGAGCAGTTGGCCGACTTAATGCGCCGGTTCGGGATTTGCGAGGAGAAGAGCAGCGGCATCGACAGGGTGATTGAAGCGGCTGAACTAATGCAGTTGCCTGCGCCGGAGTTTCTGACTGGTCACAAGCGAACCATCGTGGTAATCCATGGATCGCGTTCGTTCCGTGACATGAACGGGGGTGACCGGGTGCGGGCTTGCTATCAGCACTGCGTACTACAGTACGTACTGCGTAGGCAGATGACCAACCAGTCGTTGCGCGAGCGTTTCGGTCTGTCCGAGAGCAGCAGCAACACGGTGTCGCAGATCATCACTGCAACAATCGAGCAGGGATTGGTCAAGAACGATCCCAACGCGCCGGACTCGCGGCGCTATGCAAGGTATATCCCATCATGGGCGTGAGTCATTTCATCGCAAACCGATACAGCCCATGATGGCCAATGCAGTATGTTGATTTAATTTAGTTTTTCATTTCATCGCAAAGCCGATACGCAGGATTTACACATTGCTCCTTCAGTCATGCTGGTGGCTGCGGGTTCGCCCGAGCAAAAAGAGCCGATGGTGCGGCTGATTGAGCACTTTGTGCTACGAAAAGGCGAGGAAGCTGAGCCATAACCATCACTGAACAACAACTCGAAAACACCGCTATTAACTGCTCAAAGGACTGCCCATGAACAAGCTCATCATCTTTGAACAAGGCAAGCAGCCGGTAGAGGTACGGCTGGAAGGTGAAACTGTCTGGCTCACACAGCGCCAGATGGGAGAGACATTCGGTACCACACCAGAAAATATATTGATGCACTTAAAGCGCATCTATGCCGAAGGTGAGCTGGAAGAAATGGCAACTACTAAGGATTTCTTAGCAGTTCGCCAAGAAGGATCCCGCCAGGTACGCCGAAAGCTCAAGCACTACAACCTAGATGCCATTATTTCCGTGGGCTACCGCGTCAGCTCAACGCGGGCGACGCAGTTTCGTATCTGGGCCACCCGCGTACTGCGCCAACACTTGGTGGATGGCTACACCCTCAACCAGCGCCGCTTGCAGGAGCGCGGCATTGAGTTTGAACAAGCTGTTAGCTTGCTATCGCGCACATTGGCAAATCAGCAGCTTGTCTCGGACGAAGGCCGCGCCGTGTTGCAGGTGATTGGTGACTACGCCCGCAGTTGGAGTTTGCTGCAAAGCTATGACGAGCAAAGCCTAGGCGAGCAAAACACTCAGCAACACGGTAGCGCTGGCGCTGTTGGTAGCCGAGAGTCTGCCTGAGCAAAAAGAGCTGATGGTGCGACTGATTGAGCACTTTGTGCTGCTAAAAGGCGAGAAAACGGGAGCATGACCATCACCGAACAACAACTCGAAGACGCCGCTATTGGTTGGTTTGGGGAGCTGGGCTGGCAGCACGTCAACGGCTGCGACATCGCCCCCGATAGCACGCAGCCCGCCCGCAGCGATTACCGCCAAACGGTATTGCGCAAGCATTTACTGACGGCACTGGCTCGCATCAACCCGCACATTCCCGCTGCGGCGCTTGAGCAAGCCGCGCATGAGCTGCTGACGGTGCATGAGCCACTGCTGATTACCCGCAACCGCCGCGTGCATGGGCTGCTGCTGGCGGGCGTGTCGGTGGAATTTGCCCAAGGCGATTTCAAGAAAACCGATTTGGTGCAGTTCATCGACTTTGCCAATCCGCGTAACAACGACTTTCTGCTGGTCAGCCAATTCACCGTGACCGGCAGCAAGCAGCCGCGCCGCCCGGATTTGGTGGCCTTTGTCAACGGCTTGCCGCTGGCCGTCATTGAGCTGAAGAACCCGGCCAATGAGCAGACCGATATTTGGGATGCCTTCAACCAGATACAGACTTACAAAGACGAGATTGACGACTTGTTCAACACCAATGTGGCGGTGGTGGTGAGCGACGGCTTCACGGCGCGGCTGGGTTCACTGACGGCTAACCCAGAGCGTATGCAGCCTTGGCGGGCAATTGCCAATGAGGATGACCGCCCGCAGTTGCAGTTTGAACTGGAAACGCTGGTGCGCGGCTTCTTTGAGCCAGCGCTGTTTTTGGACTATGTGCGCCACTTTGTGCTGTTCGAGCAGGATGCCGATCAAATCATCAAGAAAATTGCGGGCTACCACCAGTTCCACGCGGTACGCGAAGCAGTCAAGGCCACGGTGATGGCCGCCAGCAATCCGCACAAGGGGCTGCTGGAAGTGCAAGAGCCACGCGCCACCTATGGCAAAGAAGTTGCACCTGGCAGCCGCAAGGCGGGCGTGGTGTGGCATACGCAAGGCTCGGGCAAGAGCATCACTATGGCCTGCTATGCAGGCAAGCTGTTGCAACAGCCAGAAATGAAGAACCCCACGCTGGTGGTAGTAACGGATCGCAATGATTTGGATGGGCAGTTATTCGGCACTTTTTGCGCCGCCGAGGATTTGTTGCGGCAAACACCGGTACAAGCAGGCAGCCGTGAGGAGCTGCGCGAGATGCTGGCCTCGCGTGAGGCGGGTGGCATTATCTTCACCACAGTGCAGAAGTTCGCCCTGCTGGATGACGAAGCGCAGCACCCGCTGCTGTCCAATCGCAGCAATATCGTGGTGATTTCCGACGAGGCGCACCGCAGCCAATACGGCATGAAAGGGCGGCTGGATAGCAAAACTGGCAAATATATTTTTGGCTATGCCAAGCACATGCGTGATGCGCTGGCCAACGCCACCTTTATCGGCTTTACTGGCACACCGATTGCGTTGGAGGACAAAGACACGCGGGCGGTGTTTGGCGACTATGTGAGCATCTACGACATACAAGATGCCGTGGACGATGGCGCAACCGTGCCCATTTATTACGAAAGCCGCTTGGCCAAGCTGGATGTGAATCAGGCCGAGATTGATGCGCTCAATGCGCAGGTGGATGAAGTCATAGAAGATGAAGAAGACCTCAGCGCCCGCGAAAAAACCAAGAGCGATTGGGCGGCACTGACCAAATTGGTAGGCACACAAGCACGGCTGGAGCAGGTGGCCGCCGACTTGGTGCAGCATTTCGAGACGCGCACCGCCACGCTGGAAGGCAAGGCGATGATTGTCTGCATGAGTCGCGACATCTGCGCTGAGTTGTACAACGCCATCGTCGCCCTGCGCCCGGATTGGCACGACGCCGACCCCGAAAAGGGTGCGATCAAGGTGGTGATGACCGGCTCGGCAGCGGACAAGCCCTTGCTGCAGCCGCATCTGTACAGCCAGCAAGTGAAGAAACGCCTGGAAAAGCGCTTCAAGGATCCGGCAGACCCGCTGCAACTGGTGATCGTGCGCGACACGTGGCTGACTGGTTTTGACGCGCCCTGCTGCCACACCATGTATGTGGACAAGCCCATGAAGGGGCACAACCTGATGCAGGCCATTGCCCGCGTCAACCGCGTGTTTCGCAACAAGCCCGGCGGGCTGGTGGTGGACTACATCGGCATTGCCAACGAGTTGAAAGCGGCGCTCAAAACCTATACCGAGTCCAAAGGCCGAGGCGAGCCTGCCCATGATGCGCATGAGGCGCTGGCGGTGTTGCTAGAGAAGCTAGACATTGTGCGCAACATGGCACACGGCTTGGATTACAGCGGTTTTGAGAAAAATGCCTTGCCATTGCTGCTGCCCACAGCCAACCATATTTTGGGTTTGAAGGATGGCAAGCAGCGTTTTCTCGATGCCATGCTGGCCGTGAGCAAGGCGTTTTCCCTGTGCAGCACGCTCGATGAAGCCGCCGCACTGCGCACGGAGATAGCCTTCTTTGCCGCCGTCAAAGCCGCTATCGTCAAGTTCACCACGGTCGATCGCAAACGCAGCGATGCCGATAAAAACAGTGCGCTCAAGCAGATTCTGGACAATGCCATCGTCGCTGACGGGGTGGCGGACATCTTCGCGCTGGCGGGGCTAGATAAACCCAATATCGGCCTGCTGTCAGACGAGTTTCTGGAAGATGTTCGCAACATGCCCAGCCGCAATTTGGCGGTAGAACTGCTGGAAAAACTGCTGCGCGATGACATCAAGGCTCGTACACGCAACAACGTGGTGCAAGAGAAAAAATACGGCGACCGCCTGCTAGAAACCCTGCGTAAATACCACAACAGGGCGGTGGAAACGGCGCAGGTCATCGAAGAGCTGATTCAGATGGCCAAGGACTTCCAGGCGGCGCTAGAGCGCGAAGCCGCGCTGGGTCTGAACCCAGACGAAATCGCCTTCTACGATGCACTGGCTCACAACGAAAGCGCGGTGCGGAAGCTAGGCGACGAGACCTTGAAAAAGATTGCCGCTGAAGTGACCGAGAAGCTACGCGCCAGCACCACGGTGGATTGGCAGGTGCGCGAGAGTGTGCGGGCAAAGTTGCGGATTTTGGTGCGGCGCACCCTGCAAAAGTGGAAGTACCCGCCCGACAAACAGCCCGATGCCGTAGAGCTGGTGCTACAGCAAGCGCAGGCGCTATCAAATGCGTGGTCGAGGTGAGTAAAGCACGGCACAATCATCGCCTTTGCCACTGCCGATAAACACGACCGATAAAGGATACCCCGCATGGCCACCGCCAAAAAAGCCAGTAGCACCACTGCTACTGAAAAAGCCCCCAGCCCAAAAACTACAGCTACAGCCACCGCCAAAGCAGCCGCCAAAAAGGGCGTTGCCAGTAAAAAGGCCGCTGTAAAAAAATCTGCTGTAAAGACCGCTGCTAAAACCACCGTAAAGGCTGCCGCTAAAAAAGCCGCTGCGGCTGCTCCCCAAGCCGTAGCGCCCCAGTCAGGCAGCATCTGGCCCTTCCCCTTGGGGCCTAAGCCATAAGAACGTATTCATGCTCCCCGCGCCTGCACAGCCCATCGTGCAAGTGCGGGCATTTCTCCGCTATTCTTAGCAGCTTGTTTGACTTTTTGCATTGATTGCACCTCACCACAGTGTCCGACCCGCATCCTGCGCGACCCAGTGAACGCGAAGACAAGCGTTCGTTTTGGCAAAGACTGCAAGAGTTTTTGCACCCCAGCCCCGATTCTGCCGATGCCCTGCTAGAAACCCTGGCCGAGGCCGAGGGCAACGCCATCATCAGCCCCGAAGCGCGGCTGATGCTTGAAGGCGTAATTGGCATGGCCGACCGCACCGTCAGCGACATCATGGTGCCGGCAGCGCGTATTGATGCCTTGGACATCCACGCCCCCTTTGATGCCCTGCTAGACCAGGTGATTCGCACTGCGCACTCGCGCTTTCCGGTGTACGAAGGCTCGCGTGAAAACATCATTGGCGTGCTGATGGCCAAGGATGTGCTCAAGCTCCAGCGCTCGCCCACGCTCAAGCTGCGCACCCTGCTGCGCCCAGCGAACTTTGTGGCCGAATCCAAAGGCTTGTACGACTTGCTGCGCGAGTTTCGCAACAGCCGCTACCACCTGTCGATGGTGATTGACGAGTTTGGCAACATCGCCGGTCTAGTGACGATGGAAGATGTGCTGGAGCAAATCGTCGGTGAGATTGAAGACGAGTTCGACACCCCCGATGAAGAGGGCGACATCTTCGCCCTGGCCGATGGCAGCTACCGCGTGACCGGCGCTTTAGATTTAGCACGGGCACAAGCCGCTTTTGACCTGCAACTGAGCGAGGAAGACCTGCTGGGCTTTGACACCCTGGGTGGCTATGTGGCGCACTGCATGGGGCATGTGCCGCGCCGGGGCGAGGTCTGGCAGCTTCAGCACCTGGAGCTGCGTGTGCTGCTGGCCAAGGGCGGGGCGGTGCGCTGGTTCCAGGTACGCCGCCTGGATGCCGATGCTGACAGCGCCCCCGGCCCGGTAGCGGCTGAGTCCTAAGCATTCCACGCCTTTCACCTGCTTTCACCCTATCCCCTACTGCTCAACCCCCTGCTTGCCAGTGCGCCCTATTGCTCTGACCTCTGCCCGCCCCGCCTTCTTCCCCGTTCTGCTGCTAGCCATGCTGCCAGCCGGTTTACTGCACGCAGCAGCTTTGGCTTGGCCGGGAAGCGGGGCGGCGCTGTGGTGGCTGCAAATCATCAGCCAAACGGGCTTGTGTCTGGCCTTGCTACGCGCCCGTACTGGGCGGCAGGCGATGGCGCTGGCGGCGCTGTTTGCCTGTAGCTGGCTGGTGGGTACGTTTTGGTGGCTGTTTATTTCCATGCACCGCTATGGTGGCCTGGCTGCGCCCTTGGCGGCAGCCGCAGTGTGGGCGCTGGCGGCATTTTTATCCCTGTATTACGTGGCTGCCGCCTGGGTGTGGCAGCGGCTGCGCCTAGGCTGGCAGCAGCACCGCCCCGCTTGGCGTGTGCTGGCTTGCACCACCAGTTTTACCGCCCTGTGGCTGCTGGCCGAGCTGGCACGCGGGCAGTGGTGGACGGGCTTTCCCTGGGGCGCAGCAGGCTATGCCCATGTGGAGGGGCCGCTGGCAGCGCTGGCTCCATGGATAGGGGTGTATGGCATTGGCGCTGTGGCCGCCGCTTTGGCGATGCTGCTGGCGCAACTGCGCTGGCAGGCGCTGCGCCATGCCGCAAGCTGGCTATTGGCCGTTGGCGGCGCGGGCCTGCTGTGGGCGGCGCAGCAAGCATTACCCCAGCAGGCCGAGCTGCCCACACACAGCACCCCGCGCTTTAGTGTGGCCTTGCTGCAAGGCAATATTGCCCAGGATGAAAAATTCCAGCCCGGCAGCGGCATCCCTGATGCGCTGGATTGGTACGGCCAGCAATTGCTGCTGGCTGAGGCGGATTTGGTTGTCGCCCCAGAAACTGCTATCCCCCTGCTGCCCCAGCAACTTGACCCGCGCTATCTGGAGCAACTGCGCCAGCACTTCACCCAGCCACGCAGCGGGGTGGAGCATCCCCCGGCAGCCTTGGTCGGCATCCCCTTGGGGGATGAATGGCGCGGCTATACCAACTCTGTGCTGGGCTGGGCGGCGGAGCAAAGCGGCAACGAGCAGCACCAGCATCAGTACCAATACGACAAGCACCATCTGGTTCCGTTTGGGGAGTTCATCCCACCGCTGTTCAAATGGTTTACCCGCATGATGAATATCCCACTGGGGGACTTCAACCGTGGCAGCCTGCAACAAGCGCCCATGCACTGGGCAGGGCAGCGGCTGGCTCCCAACATCTGCTATGAAGATTTGTTTGGCGAGGAGCTGGCGGCACGTTTTCTCCACCCCAGCCAGTCGCCCACGGTGCTGGTGAATCTGAGCAATATCGGCTGGTTTGACGACAGCCTGGCCATTGACCAGCATTTGCACATCAGCCGTATGCGCACCCTGGAGCTGCAACGCCCCATGCTACGCGCCACCAACACCGGTGCAACCGCTGTGATTGACCACCGTGGCCAGGTGCTGGCACAACTGCCCAGCGTGCAGCGCGGCGTATTGCACGCCAGCATAGCGGGGCGCAGCCACCACACCGCCTACGCTTGGTGGGCCGCCCGCTGGGGGCTGTGGCCGCTGTGGCTGCTGGGGGGCTTGCTGCTGGCACTGGTCGTTACAGGAAGCCGATTCGCCCACAAGCGGCACACTGGGCATTTTTAGTATTTGGTATTTGGTATTTATACCTGCAAGGCAGAATATGGAAGCTGTTTATTTATTGATGGATTTTATTTTGCACATTGACCGCTATTTGCAAGATTTTGTGCAAGCCTATGGCGCGTGGATTTATGTATTATTATTTTTGATTGTATTTGTGGAAACTGGTGTGGTGGTAATGCCATTTTTACCGGGGGATTCGCTGCTATTTATGGTAGGGGCGATGTGCGGTGCTGGGTTATTGGATTTTACGCTAGCCAGTAGCGTATTATTAGTCGCAGCTATTTTAGGGGATCAATGCAATTACACCATTGGCCGCTGGATAGGCCCCAAGGTATTCCAATGGGAGCAATCGCGCTGGTTTAACCGCCGGGCATTTGACCAAGCCCACCATTTTTATGAGCGCTATGGCGGCATCACCGTCATTATGGCGCGTTTTATGCCATTTGTACGCACTTTTGCGCCCTTTGTGGCTGGGGTGGCAGCCATGTCGCGCAGTAAGTTCAGCCTATTTAATGTATTGGGGGCATTGATTTGGGTACTAGGGATTGGTACAGCGGGTTATTTTTTTGGTAATTTCCCCTGGGTGCAAGCCAATTTAGAAAAAATTATTTGGGCGTTAATTTTAATTCCTAGCCTACTGGCAATTTATGGCAGTTGGCACGCAGGGCGTAAAGAGAGTGCTGAAGGTGAAAACTTTTAATTTACCTCAACCCTATCCCTGCCGTTTTCTTTGGCTTTGTACAAAGCCTTGTCGGCATTAGAGACAATTTCATCATATTTTTCAATACCCGCTTGGTAGCCAGAGACACCAACGCTCATAGTCACGCGGTGGGGATAGGTACTAAATGGGTGGGCTTTAATCGCCTGATTGATTTGCAGGGCGAGCTGTTGGGCGTTTGTAAGGTCTGTCTCTGGACAAATCACTAAAAACTCTTCACCGCCCCAGCGGCCTATAATGCCTTTGTCGCTGACCGTATGGGTTAAGATTTGGGCGCATTCTTGCAAAACATCATCACCGACTTGGTGGCCAAAGTTATCATTGATTTTTTTGAAGAAATCAATATCCATAATAATCACTGCAAAGCGGCTGCCTTGGCTGAGTGATAGCTTCATATTCTCTTGCAAGCTCTTGTCTAGCTTGACTCGGTTATAAATACCAGTTAGCTTGTCGGTTACAGAGATTTTATAAAGCTCTTCGTTTTTGAGTTTTAACTCTTGCGTTCTTTCTTCAACTTTTTCTTCCAAAGAGTTTTGATACTCATAAATAGATTGGGACATATCTAGGAAGGCATCAGAAAGAACAGAGACTTCAATAATATTGCTTTCAACTTTTGAAATGGTATTATATTTTCGTTCTTTTATTTTATTACTCTCGCCTACCAATTCAAAAATTGGTTTAACAATAATTCTGGAGAAATATAAAATAATAGGCAGCATCAAAAGGTAAGTCAATGCAAAAATAGCCAAGAGCCTAAAAGTTGTTTGATTGTAAGGAGCAATAATTTTATCGTAATCTCCAAATAATGCCAGATACTCCTCATTAGCACCATTTTGCAAAGGGGCTATTTGCACGATATAGTTTTTACCATGGATGGGTAAAATCTGAGCTTCTAAGAATTTATCTATATTTTCTTTATCATAAAATTGCTTGAAAAGCGCTTCATTTTCTGCAACAGAAGAAATAAGCGTGCCATCTTGCTTAAATAAAAACAGTTCTAAACTATCGGTATCTATCAGGTTTTTCAAGCTATTTCTAAAATCTTCTATCAGCACATCAATAGAGACAACATTTTTACTATTTTCTAATCGCTTAGAAAAAGTAATGCCAGATGTGTCAATATGGGAAAATTTATAGGGAAGTGTTTTTATGGCATTCTCACCACTCAAAGCCATTTGATACCACGTGCGTTGAGAAGATTCGTAGCTATTAGGTTCTAGTTTTTTAGCTGTTAAACGAAGTTGGGAATCGAAAAAAGACAACTCTCTTTGCGCAATATTTTGCCCATCTATTTTTATCAACAGCCATTTGTCTTGTAAGTCTGCATGGTAGCTCGCCCTTAAATTTGCATCGATATCCAGATTGATTATTTCATAAAAACTGTTATCTTCATAACCTGTATAAATAGCATATATAGAGCTTCGTGCTTTTAAGATTTCAATGTAGGTGCTAAAATTCTCATCCCAATGCTCTTTTTTGTTTTGATTGATGCCGCCTAATATATTGATAATGCCGAAATGCAATGCTTCATTATTTTTTAAGGTATTATCAATATTTTGTACAATACTGCCAATATGGGAGTTGATGCTGTCTTTTGAAAGATGTTTGTTGGTATAAAACAACTGCCATCCGAAAACAAAAGATATAATAGTGGCTATAATTAAAAAAAGTGCTAAAATAGTGGCTTTTAATGATATTTTTTTCAGATGGATATGATTCATTTTTTATCTCTTTGTATTTAATACGTGAATCCCTTAAAGACAAGGGATGAAAAAATGTTAGGGCGTTAAATATAACGCCCTAACTTAACTCTTTAGAAAAAACTTTTATCCCTTTTGTAGCAGGGGTGGCTTGAAGCCAGTTGGAAGCGATTGTAGCGGCTTAGGTGTGCCACCATGCCGCTCTCTTCGCCGGTATTACTCCGTATTACCCCGTATTACCTCTTTTACCCCGTATTACGCAGCCCCGCCGCAATGCCGTTGATGCTGATATGAATGCCGTTTTTAACGCGTTCGTCATTCTGACCGGCACGCCAGCGGCCTACCAACTCCACTTGCAGCAGGTGCAGCGGGTCGATATAGGGGAAGCGGTGGCGAATAGAACGCGCCAGCGCTGGGTTGCTGGCCAGGCGGTCATTCTCGCCAGTGACCAGCGCCAGCATTTCCGCCGTGCGCTGCCATTCGGCGCTGATGGCGCTAAAAATGCGCTGGCGCAAATCGGCATCAGCCACCAAATCGCTGTAGCGCGAGGCTAGCGCCAAGTCGCTCTTGGCCAGCACCATGTCCATATTCGATAGCAGCGTGCGGAAGAACGGCCATTGCGCCGCCATTTGCTGGAGCAAAGCGGTTTGCGCCGCAGGCTCTGCCCCGCTTTGGTGGATAAAGTGGTGGACCGCCGTGCCAAAGCCAAACCAGCCGGGCAGGGTCAGGCGGCATTGCCCCCAACTAAAGCCCCAGGGGATGGCGCGTAAATCTTCAATCGCCTGCGTGGCCTTGCGCGAGGCGGGGCGCGAGCCGATATTCAGCTCGGCAATTTCGCGGATGGGCGTGGCGGTGAAGAAGTAGTCGGCAAAGCCCGGTGTTTCGTAAACCAGTTGGCGGTAGGCGGCCATGCTGGCTTCCGACAGTTGCTGGGCAGCGGCCAGAAACTCCGGCGTGGCGGGCTTGGTCGGTTGCAGCAGCGTGGCTTCCAGCATGGCGGCGGCCAGGGTTTCCAGATTGCGTCGGCCAATGTCGGGGTTGGCGTATTTGGAGGCAATCACCTCGCCTTGCTCGGTCAGGCGGATTTGCCCGCGCACCGTGCCGGGGGGCTGCGCCAAAATCGCTTCATAGCTGGGGCCGCCGCCGCGCCCTACTGTGCCGCCCCTGCCGTGGAACATGCGCAGGCGCAAGCCGTAGTCACGCGCCAGTTCGTCAAACACATCGACCAAGGCCAGCTCGGCGCGGTACAGCTCCCAGTTGCTGGTGAAGATGCCGCCGTCCTTATTGCTGTCGGAGTAGCCCAGCATGATGTCCTGCTCCGCGCCGCTGCGCTGCATGAGCTGCGCCACGCCGGGGGTAGCGTAGTAGTCGCGCATGATGCTGGCGGCGGCGCGTAGGTCGCCAATGGTTTCAAACAGCGGCACAACGATGAGCTGCGCCTGGCTGTCGCTGGCATCCAGCGTGCCTTGCAGCAAGCCCACTTCTTTTTGCAGCAGCAGCACTTCCAGCAAGTCGCTGACGGTTTCGGTGTGGCTGATGATGTAGTGGCGAATGGCCTCGCGCCCATAGCGCTCCAGCATGTCGCGGGCGGTTTCAAAGATGGCGATTTCGCTGCGCGTTAAATCCTGGTAGCGAGCGCCCACAACGCGCAGGGGGCGGGCATCTTGCAGCAGTTGCAGCAGCAGTTGGCAGCGCTGGGCTTCAGTGAGGGCGCTGTAATCGTCCTCAATACGGGCGGTGCGCAGCAGGTCGGTCAGTACGGCTTCGTGCTTGTCTGAGCTTTGGCGCAAATCCACCGTGGCTAGGTGAAAACCAAACACCTGTACCGCCCGAATCAACGGGCGCAGGCGGTGCTGCGCCAGCGCCTGGCTGTGGTGGCGGCATAGCGATGCGTCAATGGTTTGCAGGTCTTGCAAAAACTCCTCGGCCTGGGCGTAGGGCGGCATGGCGGCCACCACGGCATGGCGGGCGGGTTTTTGGCCGCCGGTCAGGGTTTGCAAGGTGGCGGCCAGGCGGGCATAGACCCCGGTGAGGGCGCGGCGGTAAGGCTCATCCTCGCGGTGGCTATTGGTGTCGGGCGAGGCCAACGCCAACACCTGCATGGCAGGCGAGACTTTGACCAGCAGGCTGGACATGGACAGTTCACCGCCCAGCAAATGCACCTCGTCCAGGTAGTGGCGCAGCGCCACCTCGCTTTGGCGGCGCAGTGCCAGCGCCAGGGTGTCGGCGGTGACGTTGGGGTTGCCGTCGCGGTCGCCGCCAATCCATTGCCCCATGCGCAAAAAGCTGTGGATTTGCTCGCCGGGCAGGGCTAAGGCTTCTTCCAGGCTGGCGTAGAGCTTGGGCAGCTCGTGCAAAAAGGTGTTTTCGTAATAGCCCAGGGCGTTTTCAATCTCGTCGGCCACGGTGAGCTTGGAGTAGCGCAGCAGCCGCGTTTGCCACAGTTGCGCCACGCGGGCGCGTAGTTGCGCCTCGTTGGCGGCCAGTTCGCGCTGCCCCAGGGCGTTGTTGCCGGTTCCCAACTGCTGGGCATATTGGGCGCGGGCGGTGATGTCGTCACGCTCGGCCAGCAGGCGGGCGATATGGCGCTCGGCCTGCAAAATACTTTGGCGCTGTACCTCGGTGGGGTGGGCGGTCAACACCGGGGCAACATAGGCTTGCGCCAGCGTCTGCGCAATCTGGCTGGGGGTGATGCCCGCTTGCTGCAAGCGCGTCAGGCTGTGCTCCAGGCTGCCTGCCTGGGTGCTGCCTACCCGTTCGTGGATGCTGCGCCGGCGGATATGGTGGCGGTCTTCGGCCAGATTGGCCAAGTGGCTGAAATAGGTAAAGGCGCGGATAACGCTGACGGTTTGCTCGCTGCTCAGGCCAGTGAGCAGTTGCTTGAGCTGGGTATCGGCCTCTTTATCCGCATCGCGGCGAAAGGCCACGGACAGTTGGCGTACCTGCTCAATCAAGGCAAAAACGGCTTGCCCCTCCTGCTCGCGAATGATGTCGCCCAGAATACGCCCCAGCAGGCGGATGTCTTCTTGGAGCGGTTGCTCTTTATCGGGCGTGGTCAGAGCGCTAGCGCTGGCCATGGGCGACGATAGGGGGGGCGCGTAACCCGGTACGGCGGTGGACAAGATGTTTCTCCTTGCGTTTATTTCGTTCAATTCAGTTCAGTTCAAATCGTGTGCTCTGCTTACGCTGGGTGTGCCACAACGCTCAAAGCGGTGCGCAGGTGGCCGACGGTGCGCTCTACGTTGTGCCATTTTTCCAGCCCAAACAGGCCGATGCGGAAGGTGGAAAAATCCGCCCCTTCCCCGCATTGCAGCGGCACACCCGAGGCGGTTTGCAAGCCCAGCGCCAAAAACTTCTTGCCGCTTTGAATGCCGGGGTCGGTGGTGTAGCTGACGACGACACCCGGCGCTTCCCAGCCCGGCGCGGCCACGCTGGGGTAGCCAAACTCTTGCAGCAGGGCGCGTACCTGGCGGCCTAGCTCTATTTGCTCTTCGCGCACTTTGGCAAAGCCGTAGTTGCGCGTTTCCAGCATCACGTCGCGCAGCTCTACCAGGGCGTTGGTGGGCATGGTGGTGTGGTAGGCGTGCTGGCCTTGTTCGTAGCCTTCGGCAATCTGCATCCACTTTTTCAGGTCGCAGGAGAAGCTGGAGCTTTGCGTCTCTTCAATCGCAGCGCGGGCGCGTTCACTGAGCATCACCATGGCGCAGCACGGCGAGCTGCTCCAGCCTTTTTGCGGGGCGGAAATCAGCACATCTACGCCGGTTTCGCGCATATCCACCCACATCGCGCCAGAGGCCACGCAGTCCAGCACCACCAATGCGCCCACCTCGTGCGCGGCGGCACTGATGGTTTTGAGGTAATCGTCCGTGAGCATCATGCCGCTGGCGGTTTCTACGTGGGGGGCAAAAACGATGTGCGGCTTTTCAGCGCGGATGGTGGCGGCCACCTCGTCAGCCGGGCAGGGCTGCCAGGGCGCTTGGGTGCGGCTGCCGCCTTCGGGGACGATTTGGCGGGCTTGGCAGATGACCGCCTCGCCACCTAAAGCGCCTGCGTCAAAAATCTGGCTCCAGCGGTAGCTGAACCAGCCATTGCGCACCACCAGCACCTTGGCGCGGTTGGCAAACTGGCGGGCGACGGCTTCCATGCCAAACGTGCCGCTGCCAGGAACGAGCACGGCGGTATGGGCGTTATAGACCTCTTTTAAGGTAGAAAGAATGTCTTGTGCCACGCCCACAAAGCGCTGGGACATGTGGTTCAGTGCGCGGTCGGTATAGACCACGGAAAACTCTAATAAGCCATCGGGGTCGATATGGGGAAGCAAGCCTGCCATGGGGGAAATCTCCGTTGTTATGCAATAAAAAAGTAAAGGGGTGGGGCAAAGAAACCAGCTTATCACGCCCCAACCAAGCAATTGCTGGGCTTAGAACGTCTCCCACTCATCGTCAGCGGCGGCGCTGGTTTTCTTGGCAGCGGGCAAGGCCAGGGGGGCAGACGGTGTGGGGCGCGGGGCAGGCTTGGTGGCTGCGGATGCTGGAGGCTTGGTTTTGGCCTTAGCGTTAGCACTGGTGCTGGTGCTGGTGCTGGTGCTGGCGCTATTGCCCAGGCGTGGCGGTGCGCCCTTGCCACTGGTGGCGGGGGTGGCGGTGGGTGCAGGAGCAGCGATGCTGGGCTTGGCCAGGGCTTTGCTGCTAGAGCTTGCACTTATGCCAGAAGGAGCGGCTAGCGCCTTGGCCTTGGTATTGCTGGTGCTCATGCTGGCGCTGGCGCTGTTGTAGCGGCTGCTAGGCGGGCTGGGGCTGCGCCGTGGTGCATGACTGATGGTGCCTGCGCTGGCGGTTTGCCCCCCCAAATCAAACACGGCCACGGCCTGCACCAAGTCTTGCGCTTGGTGGTTGAGGCTACTGGCTGCGGCGGCCACTTGCTCGACCAAGGCGGCGTTTTGCTGGGTGGCCTGGTCCATGCCTGCTACAGAGCTGCCCACTTGGCTAATCCCGGCGCTTTGCTCTTGAGTGGCGGCGCTGATTTCGCCCATGATGTCGGTAACGCGGCGAATGCTTTGCACCACTTCCTGCATGGTCACGCCGGCCTGATCGACCAGGCTGGCTCCTTGCTCAACGCGCTCCACGCTGTCGTCAATCAGTTGCTTGATTTCTTTGGCCGCTTCGGCGCTGCGCCCCGCTAGGCTGCGTACCTCGGCAGCAACTACGGCAAAGCCTCGGCCTTGTTCGCCAGCGCGGGCGGCTTCGACAGCAGCGTTCAAGGCGAGGATGTTGGTTTGGAAGGCGATGCCATCAATCACTTGGATGATGTCGGCAATTTTGTGGCTGGCGGTGGTAATGCCCTCCATGGTGCTGACCACTTGGTCCACCACTGCCCCGCCCTGTGCGGCTACGGCGCTGGCCGTTTGTGCCAGTTGGTTGGCTTGGCGGGCGTTGTCGGCGTTTTGCGTGACGCGCGCGCCCAGCTCATCCATGGCGCTGGCGGTTTGTTGTAAGGCGCTGGCCTGGCTTTCTGTGCGCATGGACAGGTCTTGGTTGCCCTGCGAGATTTGCACGCCCGCCGCCGCTACCGATTGGCTGCCGCTGCGCACTTTGGCCACTACGTCAACCAAGCTGTTGCGCATATCGCGCATGTGTGCAAGCAGGCTGTGCTGGTCGTTGGCCGCTACGTTGACTGGTACGGCCAGGTTGCCAGCGGCAATTTCGCGGGCAACGGCTGCGGCGTAAGCAGGTTCGCCCCCCAAGGCGCGTGCCAGAAAGCGGGTAATGCTCCAAGCGATGAGCACGCTCAATACGCCCACCAGTACGGCCATACCAATGACCAGTGCGCCAATCTCTGTACCCATACCGCGCATTTGCGCTAGCGATTGCTCTAGGGCGCTTTGCTCTAGGGTGCGTACCTCATCGAGCAGGGCAAAGCTTTGCTTTAGCAGCTCTGTGCCCTGGGTGTTGATTTGTTGCCGTGCTTGGTCGCGTTGGTGGTTCAAGACCATCGCAATGGTCTCTTGCACAAGCTGCTGGTAGGTGTTCAAGGTTTGCTGCGCTTGCCCGAGCTTGTCGCGCACATTGGCTTGGTCGGTACTTTGCACTAGGCTGCGCAGTTGCGCTAAGGCGCGTTGGCTGCTGGCATCAATGTTTTGCTTTTGCGCTTGGATGTCTTCTTGGCGCACCAGTAGCAAGATGTTGCGCACGGCAATGGCAGACTGGCCAGTGGCTTCTTTGACTTGGTTGACCTGCTCAAGCTGGCCGATGCGCTGCTCTACCAAGGCTTGTACTTGGTCGCTCATGCGCCCAAGCTGCCAGTAGCTGCTGGCGGCAACTACAAGACCTAAAACGATGATGCAGGCAAAGCCCAACCAGAGGCGTTGGC
>JAHAYB010000245.1 GCA_018384835.1 Comamonas sp. | reverse complement strand
GAATATGACTAGGCATACGGAGTCGGTGGAGGTGATTTTGAAAGACCAGCGCCGCAGACGCCGGTCTCGACGTTCCCCCATTTTCAGTAGCGCTTGGCTTTGGAGTCCGGAGAAGCCCAGTGAAGACGGTCTGCCGCACGATGGGGCTGGCGCGCTCGCATGTACGTGAGCTGAGCAGACGCGACGATAGTTGGCCAGCCGGGCGGCGCCACCGCACGCCCAAGGGGGATGCCCAGTTGCTGGCCGAGCTGCGCCAGGAGATTGCTCACTTTGCACCAAGCGTACCACCTCCAATCTAAATTCCTGCGTGTACGCCGCTCGCACTTGTTTTGCAACCATTTCTTAGCTCCTTGTCTCCATTTTGGACAACGCTAGGAACTCCCCTTTTGAGGAGTAAGGCCATCCTCCAATTCCGTGATGATGTCGGGCACCATCAGTACCCCCATCGAGATCCTCCGCCCATCTGGCTTGATGAATCCGTATTCAAGTTGGACAGGGCCTCACGAAGGCTCCAAATTCTCCATGATTTGAGATCCTCGGCCTGCACCACCCCAAGGGAAATACCAAGCCTCTGATTTGGCCATGCGACATCCAAACAAATGGAACTTTGATGCGAAGATGGAGCGTATGAAATTTCCGGTGGCGACCAGCCCTTGTTTCGGGCCAACTCCAACACTCCACGCAATGCTGCGTCGGCATGTTTTAGCGCAGATTCCCAAGTCAACTTGATGAGATCTTGTTCGCGCCGCTTTCGCGCCAGCACCGTCATGTCCTCGTACTTTATGAACATTGCCTCGTGCATTGGTTGGTCACGATGACAAGCAGCACACAAGGGACGCAAGTTGCTCAAAGTGTTGTTGGTCTTGTTTCCGTCCTTATGGTGAACGTGGAGCAGGTATTTCCGGTCGCTGAGATTCACCCCGCAGTCGTCACAGCACCAGTTCACATGTCGGCGAATACGCTCTGAAATTTCCTTCCAATCACTGGTGTAGTTGGTACTACCAGGGTTTGTGCCAGATCGCTGCGGGAAATACTTAAAGCAAGAACTGTAGGTTTCAAAAAACTCCGAGATGTCAAAATTATCACGCGCTTGATACCTAGATTGACTCGATAGCGCCGAGTTTTTGTAGTTTAGGTGATTGAGACAATTGATACATACATTCAGAGCAGCCTCGCCGGTCCTCTCTCCACCCCACTGGCGAGAGACACCGCCGACCGGGAAACTGCCGGTGAGGTTGGTGATGGCGAAGTAGCGCTCAAACCTTCCATTGGCCCTCATCGTGTCCAAAGTTTTGCAATGCGAAATATGGAATTTCTTACCGGCGCTTCTATCCCCAGACAGAACCTTGTCGATGCTGTGGCCTTGGTCAGGGATGTAAAGGAGAACCTGGCGACCTTTGTAGCTCAGCAGGTCGCCGATGTTGTCAAGGTCATCCAGTTTGACCTCAATCCCACGGTCACCCAGGGTCACGTCAATCGGGTCCAGGGATCGCTCAGAAATGACTATAAATGGCTCGACCGCTCCCTTAAGACGGTTCACTTGGTTCCACAATGCAGAAAAATCGTAGGTCAGATTCATGCTGGACCTCAATCTTCGAGGATGCTACGGATCTGGGTTTCCGCGTTGGTAATCACGCGAAACGTCACACGGCGTGATGCGTCTTCATCCTCTAGGCCTTGTTCGTTCAAGACCAAACGGCTCGACGAGAAACCCACGGCGGCCACGTTCTTCCTGACCCAGTCGCGCTCGATACTGACCGCATCCAGCATCTGCACGTACAACAGAACGGAACGAGTGCGCTCCTGCGAAAGAGCCATGTTGCGGAAATAGGCGTCATCTGGCGAGGAGTTGTGGTTCCACTTGGAACTGGTATGCCCCTCGATGCGTACCTCGCCAATCGAATCTCGGAAATCGCTAAGCACCTTCAAATACCGAGGGAAAAAGTCCATTAGCACAGCCCGGAAGACAGGTCGGAGTTCGGCCGAACCTGTCACGAAGAGGATATCTGGAGACTTGAACTTGAAGGACAGCGTCGTGGGATCAATCTCGGCATTCCACTTTTCTAGATCCTCAGAAAACTCGGTTTTCAGGGCCTCGTACAGAGCCACCTGACGTTCCTGGTACGCCACAGCGACTTGTTTGATCTTGTCCCGTTCGATGAACGCGGTCCGCATCAGCGCAATGCTGATGAACAAGAACACGATCATGAGGCCTGACATCAGATCCGACACACTCATCCAATGGTCGGAATCCTCGTGCTCTCGGCTTTCAGAGCCTCCAAAAATTTTGGAACTCATGGCCGACGACCTTGCGTGTTACCGAGGTCGCGGCTTTGGCTGTCGTAGATGTCGACCAATCGCCGGGCAATCGAAGCCAAGGCGGTGCCCAAGTCAGACAGCGCTTTGTTCAGTTGTTGCTCCAGTGCGCTGTCTACCGCCCGCAGCTGCGTGTTGACGGCTTCGCCAGTGCGGGTAACGGCTTCTTGAATTTGCTTTTCCACGCCACCCAGGCTGCGCTCCACATCGGTCCGTACGGACTGGAGGATAGTATTGAGTTCGCTGTTCACGCTGTCGGCCATTTGTTTGAAGCTATCTGCCGTTTGCTTCTGGGCGCGCTCGGCCTCTGCCACCAAGCCGTCGGCGGTGTTTGTCACTGCCTTCAGGGCGGTGTCGCTGGCTTTGGTGACGTTAGCTTGCACCGCATCCATAGCCACGGAAACGGCTTCACTGACACCGTTCTTGATGCGATCGGTGTTCTGCTCGACCTTGATCATCGCGTCGGTGAGGTCACTGGAGATGCTATCGGTCTTCTGCGCCACTTCTTTGGCCATGTGCTCAATCGAGTTGTTGGCAGTCTTAACGTGTTCACCAAAGTCAGCGGCACCTTCCAGAATGACGGTACGCATGTTCTCTGCACCATCGCGGAGTTGCTGCCCCACCTCTTCGAGCTTCTGCTGGATTTCGGGAACTGCCAGCACCGCTTGCTGCCGCAGGGCCATGAAGGCTTCCAAGTGGCGGCTCAGCTCCAGAATCTGGTGCTGGTTGACGTTGATCACATCGGCCAAGGCTTGCATGTCGCCAGGGATGCGCCCCGTCTGTTCTTTGATCTCCACCACAGCCCCCTTGGTGGCGTCGATGGATTGAACACCCTGATCGAATAAATCGATCATGCGCTCCAGCTGGATTTTGTATTCAGCTTGCCAATCGACAAGTTTTTTCACCGACTCGTCGAGGCGCTTAAAGTTGTCGCCGAACTGTTCCGTCAGGTTACGGTTGAAGTCGATGATGACCTGGCGCAATGCTTCGATCACCTGCTCGGTCGCCGATTTGGACAACATTTCAGCAAACTCGCGCAACTGCTGCCAGAGCTTGTCTTCAAAAGCTTGGTGAGCGCGCTGTTGACTGGAACGGAAGTCGTTGACATCGCTGCGAAGGAGCTTGAGCTGTCCCACCATGGAATTCTCTTCGGAGCCTCCAACAGCACGTACCAGCAGGTCCATAGATTCGTTCTGTTTTTGGAGCTGAGTGAAGATTTCTTTGGGGCCGACCTCATCCACAACGGCAGCAATATCGGTAACTGGTGTTTTTTTGGAAGTGACCCATTTGAAGGCGATCGTGAAGGCCATGCCGAAGACACTGGTCACGAATGCCGTGCGCAGGCCGCCCAGCAGATCCTTGATGCTTTCGTCAATTTGGCTAGGGTCAAAGGTAAACAAACCAACCACGATGCCGACGAAGGTCCCCAAGATCCCTAGCGAGGTCATAAGGGTAGGGGCAGCCTCGACAAATTTGGCGCGCTCGCCGCGCTTGGCGGCTCCTGTAGCACTGATAAAAATCCAGACGATAAGAAGTCCAAAAACTGCAATAAGCAGGACCTCTAAAAAACTCATTTGTAACGAGCCGATGCTCATGAAAACTCCCTGATATTCGACTAAAAATACTGACCTTGCCCCTGTTTCGGGGAGTTCTTAACCCACGGTTCAGGCGGCTTTTTTACGCTGTTCTTCGTACCAGCGTTGTCCATACTGCATGGGACTGACGTAACCCAGCGTTGAATGCAGCCTGCGGTGATTGTAGAAGGCCATCCAGTCCATCACCGCCTGCCTTGCCTGGGTAATCCCCTCGTAATTCCAGTGCGCTGAGAAGTAGAGACTCTCACAGGAGAATCTCTACCATGAAGAAATCACGTTTGAATCGACCAGAGTTTTGTAGACAGTTCAAAGCCTCCTATTTCCATTCAAATAGGAGCCGATATGAACACACAACGTTACCCAGAAGAATTCAGGATTG
>JAHAYB010000242.1 GCA_018384835.1 Comamonas sp. | reverse complement strand
GGTAGGGGTTCATCAGCGGGTCGGGGAAGCGCGATTCCACACGCCGCCCCTTGGGGTTGCTGGTGTAGGGGATGCGGATGGAGGCAGAGCGGTTTTTGGCGGAATAGGCCAGTTTGACCGGTGCTTCAAAGCCGGGAACCAGGCGCTTATAGCTGTTGGTGCCGGGGTTGGTGATGGCGTTGAGCGCCCGTGCGTGTTTGATGATGCCGCCAATGTAGTACAGCGCAAAATCTGACAAGCCCGCGTAGCCGTCACCGGCAAACAGGTTTTTGCCGTCTTTCCAAATGGATTGGTGCACGTGCATCCCCGAGCCGTTATCGCCCGGATAGGGCTTGGGCATAAAGGTGGCGGTTTTGCCGTAGTTGTGCGCGACGTTCCAAATCACGTATTTTTGCACCTGCGTCCAGTCCGCCCGCTCTACCAGGGTGGAAAAGCGGGTTCCCAGTTCGTTTTGCCCGGCACCGGCTACTTCGCGGTGCAGCACTTCCACGGGAATGCCCAGGGCTTCGAGCAGCAGCGCCATTTCAGCGCGGATGTTCTGGGTGCTATCCACCGGGGGCACGGGCAGGTAGCCGCCCCGGTTGCGTGGGCGGTGGCCTTTGTTGCCGCCTTCAATGTCTGCGCCGCTATTCCAGGGGGCTTCGTATTCTTGGATGTCGTAAAAGGTGTGGCCGGGCTGGTTGTCCCAGCGCACCCCATCGAACAGGAAGAATTCTGGCTCTGGGCCAAAAAAGGCGGTATCGCCCAGGCCGCTGGCTTTCAAATACGCTTCGGCGCGTTTGGCAATGCTGCGCGGGTCGCGGTCGTAGGCTTTGCCTTCGCCAGGCTCGACCACATCGCACTGCATGAAGAGGGTGGTTTCCTCAAAAAACGGGTCGATATTGGCGGTGCTGGGGTCGGGCATGAGCTGCATGTCCGAGGCTTCAATGCCCTTCCAGCCAGGCATGGAAGAGCCATCAAAGGCGTGGCCTTCGGTGAACTTATCTTCATCAAAGTGCGACAGGGGAATGGTGATGTGGTGCTCTTTGCCACGGGTGTCGGTAAAGCGCAAATCGACGAACTTGACTTCGTAGTCGTCCAGCATTTGCATCACATCGTCAATGGTCTTGGCCATGAAAAATTACTCCGTTACTCGGATTGTGGGGGGTTAAATGTTGCGCTGCAACATCGGCCCTAATTTTGCACCATAGGCTTGTACGCCGCTGAGTAAATCAGGCCAGGCGGCTTCTACGGCGCTGGCCAAGCCTTTGACACCCAGTTCAATGTGCAGGCCATATTCGGGGTGGTCCACGCTGGGCAGGCTGAACACTTTAATCAGGGGGTGGGCGGCCTCAATCGCCTCCATCAGCGGGGTGAGGGCGGATTCTTGGGCGGTAAACAAAATGATGGAGCGTTCGGCGTAGGACTGCGGGCGCTGCATATCGCGGTGGTGGTGGTCTAGCGCCCATTCCACCATGGGCCAGGCCATTACCGGAAAGCCGGGGGTGAAATGCACCCAGCCCCCGCCCGCCCCACGGCAGCTAAAGCCAGGGATGCGGTTGTAGGCGTTAGGCAGGATGTGTGCCGATTGCGGAATCATGCCCATTTGCAAGCGATGCACGTTGTCGGGGCGTTGCGGCTCAAACACCTCGCCGCGCTCGTTGGCGATGTCCTGCATACGCTGGGTAATCAGGGCTGCGGCCTCGGGGTGCAGGTGCAGGGGCAGGCCTAGGGCTGCGCCTGCGCATTGGCGGGTGTGGTCATCTGGGGTTGCGCCAATGCCGCCAAAGCTAAAAACAATGTCTGCCGAGGCAAATGCCCGGCGCAGCGCATCGGTCAGGCGCTCACGCTCATCGCCCACATACTCTGCCCAGGACAGGGTGCAGCCGCGTGCGCCCAGCAGTTCGATGAGCTTGGGCAAATGCTTGTCTTCGCGCTTGCCGGAGAGGATTTCATCACCAATGATGAGTGCGCCAAAGCGGGCGTTGGTGCTGGGGCTAGTGCTGGGGCTAGTGGGTGGGGCAGCAGTCGTCATAGGGCAAAGGGGAGAAAAAGGGGGCTAAACGCAAAAACCGCACAGCGATAGGGCTGTGCGGTTTGGGGGGCTGGGTATTAGGCGGTGGCGCTATGGCGTTCTGCCGCTTCCAGCGTGTTGACCAGCAGCATGGTGATAGTCATGGGGCCAACACCGCCGGGTACGGGGGTGATATGGCCTGCAACCGCCTTGCAGCCGTCATAGTCCACATCGCCGCAGAGTTTGCCGGCATCGTCGCGGTGCATGCCCACGGCAATCACGACTGCGCCGGGCTTGAGCATGTCGGCGGTGAGCACATTGCGCTTGCCTACGGCAGCCACCACGATATCGGCCTGGCGCGTCATGGCGGCCAGGTCTGCCGTGCCGCTGTGGCAAATGGTGACGGTGGCGTTGGCCGCCAGCAGCATCATCGCCATGGGCTTGCCGACGATGTTGCTGCGGCCAATGACCACGGCGTGTTTGCCGCGCAAGTCTTTCATGCCGATGGATTCGAGCATCTTCATGCAGCCGTAGGGGGTGCAGGCTTTGAAGCCAACTTCACCCACCATCAAAGCGCCTGCACTGGCCACGTGAAAGCCATCCACGTCCTTAGCGGGGGAGATGGCCTCAATCACCTTGTGGTCGTCAATATGGGCGGGCAGGGGCAGTTGCACCAGGATGCCGTGGATGGCGGGGTCGTTGTTCAGCGCATCAATGCGTGCCAGTAGCGCGGCCTCGGTCAAATCGGCATCGTATTTTTCCAGTACGGAATGAAAGCCGACATCAGCGCAGGCTTGTACTTTGTTGCGCACATACACCTGGCTGGCAGGGTTGTCGCCCACCAGCACCACGGCCAGGCCGGGCTGTATGCCTTGGGCTTGCAAGCGGGCGGTGCGTTCGGTCACTTCGGTGCGCAGTTGGGCGGAAAGGGCTTTGCCGTCAATGATTTGGGCTTGGGCGCTCATGCTTTGGCTCCGGTGTTGTTGCTGCCTAGGGCGACTTTGAGCAGGTCGGCCACGGTGTTAGCGCCCATTTTTCCCATGATGTTGGCGCGGTGGGCTTCCACGGTTTTGATGCTGATGCCTAAATCATCAGCAATTTGCTTGTTCAAGCGGCCTGCAACAATGCGCTCTAGCACTTGCGACTCACGCCCGGTGAGTTTGGCAAGCAAGGCTTCGCGGGTGGCGGCTTCTTGCTGGTCAGAGTAAGAGGCTTGGGCGTGCTCCAGCATACGCTCCACAATGTTGACCAGGCTGTCTTCGTCAAAGGGCTTTTGGATAAAGTCCAGCGCACCTTTTTTCATGGTGTCCACTGCCATGGGCACGTCGCCATGGCCGGTGATAAAGACGATGGGCAGGGGGGATTTGCGCTCTAGCAGCCGGTCTTGCAGGTCTAGGCCGGACATGCCGTGCATCCGAATATCGGTAATGAGGCAAGCCACTTCGCGGGGGTCGTAGCGAGCCAGAAAAGCCTCGGCGGACTCGAAGCAACGAACGCGGTAGTCCTTGCCTTCCAAGAGCCATTGCAGGGAGTCGCGCACGGCTTCATCGTCATCGACAACGTAAACGGTGCCTTTTTTAGTGCTGATGTTCATGGTGTGTCCTGATTATGGGGGGTTGCGGCCTGGTCGGCGGGCAACGGTGCAGTGGGGGTAGGAGCGCCTGTATCGGCGCTTGTGCTAGTGCTAGCAAGCGGTATCCAGAAGGAGAAGCAGCAGCCCACTACATCCGTCCCATTGTAGAGGTTCTGCGCTTGCAGTCGGCCATTGTGCGCCTCGATGATGCTGCGGCACAGGTTCAGCCCCATGCCCATGCCCTCGCTTTTGGTGCTGAAAAACGCCTCGAATAAGCGCTCTAAAACTTCGGGCGGCAGGCCCGGGCCCGAGTCTTCAATGGCAAATTCCACGCCTTGGCGCTCGTCCCAGGTTTTGGGGCGCACACGCAGCTCAATGCTGCGCCTAGCGGCGGGCTGCTGGGCGTTGTCAATGGCCTCAGCCGCGTTTTTCATGAGGTTGATAAGCACTTGCTCAATCAAAATGGCATCGGCCATAACGGGGGGCAAACGCGCCGCTAAGTGGTGCGACAGGCGCACATTGCGTCTGCGCATTTCGATGTTGGCTAGCTCTAGCGCCTCATCGACCATGGCTTGCACTTGGGCGGGAGCGCGTTGGGGGTCGCTGCGCTTCACAAAAGAGCGGATGTGCTGAATGATTTGCCCCGCCCGCTGCGCTTGGTGGGCGGTTTTTTCTAGGGCAAAGCGCATTTGGCTATCGCTAAGGCTGCCGTTGTCTAGGCGGGTGAGCAGGCCGCTGCAATAGTTGCTGATGGCGGTCAGCGGCTGGTTGAGCTCGTGCGCCACGCTGGAGGCCATCTCCCCCATGGTAATCAGGCGGCTGGTGGTTTGCGCCCGCTCGGCCTGTTGGGCGGCAATGGCTTCTGCGCTGCGCCGGGCGCTGATGTCGGTGGCAATTACCATCTGCGCTAGGCGGCCATCGGCCCAGGTGATGTAGCGTGAGCGCACTTCTAGCCATTTGCCTAGCTCGGGTTGGTAAATTTCTGCATTTTGTCGCGCTGGCCCTTTGCCTGGGCTGGGCTGGGGCAGTGCGCCGGCTTGCTGCACCAGTTGCAAGTGGCCGCTGGCGGGTTTGTTGCCTGCATCACAGGATTTTTCAAGCCACTGTTCAAACCACTGGCGATAGAGCTTGTTGGCAAACAGCAGTTCATGGCTGCCCAGGGGCGCAACCGAGACGGAAGCGTCCAGCGCCTCTAGCACGATGGTAAAGCGCTCGTGCGAGGCGCTCAGTTGGTTGCGAATGCGCAGCGATTCGGTGATGTCCGTCATGGATGACATCCAACCCGTGTGCTGCCCGTGGGCATCAATCAGGCGTGAGACGGCCATATGCGCATCAAAATAACTGCCGTCTTTGCGCTGCACGGTCACTTGAAAGCCCTCCGCCCCGGTGTTACCCAGCAGCTCTTCTTGCAGCCGCTGGTGCAAGGCGCTCCAGTCTTTTTGTGGCCAATAGGGGTAGGGCGGCATTTGGCCGACGAGTTCGGCCTCGCTCCAGCCCGTCATCTGGCAAAAGGCGGTGTTGACGTAGGTGATGCGCCCTTGCAGGTCCAAAGCGCGCATTCCGGTAGGGATGGAGTCTTCCATGGCGCGGCGAAAGTTGGTTTCCGCCATCAGCGCCTCTTGCGTGCGTAGGCGTTTACGGGTGTGCCGCGATGTACCTAGCAGCAGCCAGGCTGTTAAGACGCTGAGAAAGCCCACCAGCCAAAACAAGCCATTGCCCACCAAGGTAGGCGAGCTGCGGTGCGCTTGGGCGTGCAGCACCAGCCCTTCGCCCACCGGCGTAACTGCGCTGGAGTAGCTTACCGTGCGGCGCAGCCCTGCCCAAGCGCGTAAGCCCGCTGCCTGCTGGCCAACCGCAGCCATGGGGGTGGAGAGCAGTTGCCCCTGGGCATCAAGCATGTGTACGGTGTAGCGTGCCAGCACCTCGCTAGGGGTGGCGTAGCGCAGCAGCTTATCGACGGAATACTCGGCCAGCAGCGCCCCGGCAAACTGTTGCTGCTGCCACAGCGGTATATACAGTTGCAGCAGCGGCGAAGGCTCTTGCGCCGTGGCCAGCGGTTGGTGGTAGAGGCTGCGCTGCTCTTGACGGGCTTGCTCAAAAACGGCCCAGCTTGGCGCGTCTTGGGGCAAGTAGCTGCCCAGGGCGTGCTGGCGGTCTTCGGGTAGAAAAATTGAGCGCTTGCTTTGGCGCACCTGCCCTTGGGCGCTTAACCAGGTGATGGCTTGCAGCTCGGGGTATTGCTGAATCAAGGGTTCGGCCTCTTGGCTAAATAGCTGGGAAGGGGCTAGGCTTGCTGCGGCGCTTGTTGCTCCTGCTGCGCCCCCTAGGCTTTGCGCTAGGCGGGTGAGCTGCTCTTGGCGCTCTAGCAGACGCATTCGGGTGCGTTGCTGGGCGTAGTCGGCAGCGCGGATGAGCGCCTCTTGCTCGCGCTCTAGCTCCTCGGTGCGCAGATACCAAAACGACAAGGCAATGGCCAGCAAGAACAGCGCTACCGAGACTAAAGGCGCAATCGCCGCTAGTTTGTCTTGGCGCGAGGGCGAGAGGCTGCGCCACCAAGTGCGCCACCAGCGGGTGGGTGGCTCTAGCGAGAAGGGGTTGGTCGGAGCAAGGTCAGAAGGCTCAAAGGCCGTAGTAGTAGCGGTAGTAGTGGTGGCAGTGCTAGAGGCGGGAGTAGGGGCAGAACAGTCAGGTTTGTCAGATTTGTCAAATTTGCGCATAAGTCAGGGGGGTAGTCTATTTTGTGCAACCGCAATATTTTTTCACATTGCAAAAACAAAAAGCGTCATTTGAAATTTTTTGAATTTATGCGACACTTACACTGGTCGATACGACTAGGCGATACGTGTAATACCACCGAGCAGCCTACAGTTTTTCACCGATTTGAGTTTCTTAGGGCTTCTTTTTGCAGGAGACAAACACCATGAGTCAACAACCCCAACACAACGCACCCGACTTAGACCCGCAGGAAACGCGGGAATGGATGGATGCTTTATCTGCCGTCATTGACCGCGAAGGCGCTCAATACGCCCACCACCTGATTGAAGAAATCCTGGAGCACGCCCGCCAAAACAGCATTGACCTGCCGTTTTCTGCCCATACCGGCTACGTCAACACCATCGAGCCTGAGCAAGAGGTGCGCTGCACCGGCAATATCGCCATCGAAAAACGCCTACGCGCCTTTATGCGCTGGAACGCCATGGCCATGGTGGTACGCGCCAACCGCATCCACCCTGAAGATGGCGGCGACCTGGGCGGGCATATTGGCTCGTTTGCCTCGCTGGCTTCCATGTGGGGCGCGGGCTTTAACTACTTCTGGCGTGCCGAAAGCGAAGACCACGGCGGCGATTGCGTCTATTTCCAAGGCCATAGCGCCCCCGGTATCTATGCCCGCGCCTATCTGGAAGGCCGCATCACCGAAGAGCAGCTAGAAAACTTCCGCCAGGAAGTGGATGGCAAGGGTCTGTCCAGCTACCCCCACCCCAAGCTGATGCCTGGCTTCTGGCAATTCCCCACCGTGTCCATGGGCTTAGGCCCGATGATGGCGATTTACCAAGCACGCTTCCTCAAGTATCTGCACGCCCGTGGCATTGCCAACACCGAAAACCGCAAAGTCTGGATATTCCTGGGCGACGGCGAAATGGACGAGCCAGAGAGCAAAGGCGCTATCAGCTTGGCCGCCCGCGAAAACCTGGACAACCTGGTCTTCGTCATTAACTGCAATTTGCAGCGCTTGGATGGCCCCGTGCGCGGCAACGGCAAAATCATCCAAGAGCTGGAAGGCGACTTCCGTGGTGCTGGCTGGAACGTCATCAAACTGCTGTGGGGCAAGGGCTGGGACGAGCTGCTACGCCGCGACAAAGACGGCAAGCTGCGCCAACTGATGATGGAAACCCTGGACGGCGACTACCAGACCATGCGCGCGATGGACGGCGCTTACCTGCGCAAGCACTTCTTCGGTAAATACCCCGAAACTGCCAAGCTGGTCGAGCACATGACCGATGACGACCTGTGGGAGCTGCGCCGTGGTGGCCACGACCCAGAAAAAGTCTATGCCGCCTTCCACGCCGCGCATAACAACAACACCGGTCAGCCTACGGTGCTGCTGGTCAAGACCGTTAAAGGCTATGGCATGGGCAAGGCTGGTGAGGCCAAAAATACCGTTCACCAGACCAAGCAGCTGGCTGATGAAGATATTCGCTACATCCGCGACCGCTTCAACATCCCTATCCCTGATAGTGAACTGGAAAGCCTGCCCTACTACAAACCTGCTGATGACACGCCCGAGATGCAATACCTGCACGAGCGTCGCAAAGCCTTGGGCGGTTACTTGCCCAACCGCCGCGAGAAGGCCGATGAGCAATTCACGGCCCCGCCGCTGGAGACCTTCAAGGCCATTACTGACCCCACCGCCGAAGGCCGCGAAATCTCCACCACCCAAGCCTACGTGCGCTTTTTGACGCAACTGCTGCGCGACAAGGCACTGGGCCCGCGCGTGGTGCCGATTCTGGTGGATGAGGCGCGTACCTTCGGCATGGAAGGCTTGTTCCGCCAAATTGGCATCTACAACCCCAAAGGCCAGCTTTACACCCCAGTGGACCGTGACCAAGTCATGTACTACAAGGAAGACAAGGCCGGTCAAATCCTGCAAGAAGGCATTAACGAAGCGGGCGGCATGTGCTCGTGGATTGCGGCGGCCACGTCGTACTCCACCAACAACCGCATCATGATTCCCTTCTACGTGTATTACTCCATGTTCGGCTTCCAGCGCTTTGGTGACTTTGCCTGGGCAGCGGGTGATATGCAGGCACGCGGCTTTATTCTGGGTGGCACCTCTGGGCGCACCACCTTGAACGGCGAAGGCTTGCAGCACGAAGACGGGCATAGCCACATCCTGTCCAGCACCATTCCCAACTGCGTCAGCTACGACCCCACGTTTGCCCACGAGGTGGCCGTCATCATGCAAGAGGGGCTGCGCCGCATGGTGCAGAACCAGGAAAACGTCTTCTACTACATCACCTTGCTCAATGAGAACTACGCCATGCCCGGCCTCACCCCCGGCACGGAGCGTCAAATCCTCAAAGGCATGTACCTGCTCAAGCAAGGCCAGAAAGTGCCGCAAACCGGCGAGCGCGTGCAACTGCTGGGCAGTGGCTCCATCCTGCGCGAATCGCTGTTTGCCCAGGAGCTGCTGGAAAAAGACTGGCAAATTGCCGCCGACGTGTGGAGCTGCCCCAGCTTTACCGAACTGGCACGCGATGGCCAGGACGTGGAGCGCTGGAACCTGCTGCACCCACTAGAAACGCCCAAGCGCAGCTTTGTCAGCGAGCAACTTACAGGCCACAGCGGCCCGGTAATTGCTTCCACCGACTACATGAAAGCCTTTGCCGAGCAAATTCGCCCCTTCATCCCCAAAGGGCGTAGCTACAAAGTGCTGGGCACCGACGGCTTTGGCCGCAGTGACTTCCGCAGCAAACTGCGCGAGCACTTTGAAATCAACCGCCACTACATCGTCGTTGCCGCCCTCAAATCGCTGGCTGACGAGGGCAAGCTGCCCGTCACCAAGGTGGCCGAGGCGATTGCCAAGTACGGTATCAAGGCCGACAAAATCAACCCCTTGTACGCATAACACAGCCCCAGGAGAGACAAAACATGGCACTCACTGAAATTAAAGTTCCAGACATTGGCGACTTCGATGAAGTCGGCATCATTGAGGTGCTGGTCAAAGTGGGCGACACCATCAAGGTGGAGCAATCCCTAGTGACCGTGGAGAGCGATAAAGCCTCGATGGAAATCCCCAGCAGCCACGCCGGTGTGGTCAAAGAGCTGAAGGTGGCGCTAGGCGACCAGGTGAGCGAAGGCTCGGTACTGCTTCTGCTAGAAACGGCAGAGGCCGCCGAAGCCCCTGCTGCCGCACCCGCACCAGTTGCTGAGGCTGCCGCTCCAGCACCAATTACCGCCCCCGCCCCTCAAGCAGCAGCGGCAGCAACTGCTAGCAGCAGCCTGGAAATCCGCATCCCCGATATTGGCGATTTTGAAGACGTGGCGGTGATTGAACTGCTGGTCAAGGTGGGCGACACCGTGACCGAAGAGCAATCGCTGTGTACCGTAGAGAGCGATAAAGCCGCAATGGAAATCCCCTCACCCGCAGCGGGCACGATTACCGCGCTGACCCTGCAACTGGGCGACAAAGTCAACGCCGGTGATGTGATTGGGCAGATGACGGTGCAAGGCGCAGCAGCGCCAGCGGCGGCTCCTGCCCCTGCAGCGGCTGCGCCAGCAGCTTCCGCACCTACTCCTGTTGCACCTGTTGCACCAGCCACAGTAGCAGCCGCAGCCGCGCCAGCGCACAACCCCACGGTTGCGCCCTCGGCCAAGCTGCCGCACGCCAGCCCCTCAGTGCGCAAGTTTGCGCGTGAGCTGGGCGTACCTCTGGCCGAAGTGCAGGGCAGCGGCAACAAAGGCCGCATCACCCAGGAAGACGTGCAGCGCTTTACCCAGCAGGTTATGAGCGGCGCAGTGCAGACCCAGGCGCAAGCGGCCAAAGCCCCCGCTGGTGGTGGCGCTGGCAATGCAGGTGTAGGCATGGATTTGCTGCCCTGGCCAAAGGTCGATTTCGCCAAGTTTGGTGAGGTTGAGCGCAAAGACCTGTCGCGCATCAAGAAAATCAGCGGCGCTAATCTGCACCGCAACTGGGTGATGATTCCCCACGTCACCAACAACGACCAGGCCGACATTACCGAGCTGGAAGCCTTCCGCGTGCAAACCAACGCCGAAAGCGCCAAGGCCAAGAGCGATGTCAAAGTCACCATGCTGGCCTTTGTGATTAAGGCCGTGGTGGCTGCACTCAAGAAATTCCCTGAGTTCAACACCAGCCTGGATGGCGACACCCTGGTGTACAAAAACTACTACCACATTGGCTTTGCCGCCGATACGCCCAACGGGCTGGTAGTGCCGGTGCTCAAAAATGCCGACCAAAAAGGCCTTCTGCAAATCAGCCAGGAAATGGGCGAGCTGGCCAAAAAAGCACGTGACGGCAAGCTTGGCGCTGCTGACATGCAGGGCGGCTGCTTCTCGATATCGTCCCTGGGCGGCATCGGTGGCACGCACTTCACCCCCATCGTCAATGCGCCTGAGGTGGCTATTCTTGGCCTGTCCAAGAGCGCCATGCAGCCCGTGTGGGACGGCAAGCAGTTTGCCCCGCGCCTGATGCTGCCGCTGTCGCTGTCGTATGACCACCGTGTGATTGACGGAGCTGCTGCCGCACGCTTTAACGCCTACTTGGGCGCGGTGCTGGCCGACTACCGTCGCATCTTGCTGTAAGGAAAGGGCACAAGCATGGCAACCATTGACATTCGTGTGCCCGACATCGGCGATTTTGCCGAAGTCGGTGTGATTGAACTACTGGTCAACGTGGGCGACACCGTCGCCCTGGAGCAAAGCCTGATTACCGTGGAGAGCGATAAAGCCTCCATGGAAATCCCCAGCAGCCACGCTGGGGTTATCAAGGCGCTGAACGTAAAAATCGGCGACAACGTCAGCGAAGGCAGCATCATCGCCAGCATGGAGGTAGCGGCGGCTGATGAGGCCGCTACTGCAAACCCTGCCCCTGCAGAGGCGCCAGCCGCTGCTGCTCCACAAGCGGCATCCGCAAGCGCTCCTGCGCCTGCGCCAGTAGCCGCACCCACCGCCGCCAGCTTTACCGGTAGCAGTGATTTGGACTGCGACGTGCTGGTGCTCGGCGGCGGCCCTGGTGGCTATTCCGCCGCCTTCCGCGCTGCTGACCTGGGCTTGAAAGTGGTGCTGGTTGAGCGCTACGCCACCCTGGGCGGCGTGTGCTTGAACGTGGGCTGTATCCCCTCCAAGGCACTGCTGCACGTTGCCGCTGTGATGGATGAGGTCAAGCATCTGGAAGTGGCAGGCATCAGCTTTGGCGCTCCCCAGGTGAATATCGACCAACTGCGCAGCCATAAGGAAAAGGTGATTACCAAGCTCACCGGTGGCCTGGCAGGCATGGCCAAAATGCGCAAAGTCACCGTCGTGCGCGGTTACGGCCAGTTTGTGGGCAGCCACCATCTGGAAGTACAGGAAACCAGCGGCACAGGACAAGCGCCTACCGGCAATAAGCAAGTGGTGCAGTTCAAAAACGCCATCATTGCGGCGGGCAGCCAAGCGGTGCATCTGCCGTTTATGCCCGACGACCCGCGTGTGGTCGATTCCACCGGAGCGCTGGCGCTGCAAAGCGTGCCCAAGAAGATGCTCATCGTGGGCGGCGGCATCATCGGCTTGGAAATGGGCACGGTTTACTCCACCCTGGGCGCACGCCTGGACGTGGTGGAAATGATGGATGGCCTGATGCAGGGCGCTGACCGCGACTTGGTGAAAGTGTGGCAAAAAATGAACCAGCCACGCTTTGACAACATCATGCTCAAAACCAAAACCGTGGGCGCACAGGCCACGCCCGAAGGCATCAAGGTGCAGTTCGAGGGGCTAGACGGCTCCAAGAGCGAAGGCACTTACGACCTGGTGTTGCAAGCCGTAGGCCGCACCCCCAACGGCAAAAAGATCGGTGCTGAGGCCGCAGGCGTAGCCGTGACCGAACGTGGCTTTATCGATGTGAACGTGCAGATGCGCACCAATGTGCCGCATATCTTTGCCATTGGCGACATTATTGGCCAGCCCATGCTGGCGCACAAAGCCGTACACGAGGCGCATGTAGCCGCTGAAGTCATCGCCGGTGAACTGCAAGGCAATAAAGAGCTGGCGGCCAGCGCCTTTGATGCCCGCGTCATCCCCAGTGTGGCCTATACCGACCCTGAAGTGGCCTGGGTCGGCCTGACCGAAGACCAAGCCAAGGCGCAGGGCATCAAGGTGAAGAAGGGGCTATTCCCCTGGGCAGCCTCTGGCCGCGCCATTGCCAATGGCCGTGATGAAGGCTTTACCAAGCTGCTGTTTGATGAGGCCACAGGCCGCATCCTGGGCGGCGGCATGGTCGGCACCCATGCGGGCGACATGATTGGCGAAGTAGCGCTGGCCATTGAGATGGGCGCGGATAGCGTGGACATCGGCAAAACCATCCACCCCCACCCTACCTTGGGCGAGAGTATTGGTATGGCGGCCGAAGCAGCGCACGGTAGTTGCACTGACTTGCCACCGCAAAAGCGTTAAAAGCGTTAAATAAAAACGAAATGCGCCCTCAGCGCCCTCAGCGCCCTCAATAAGCGCCCCAATAAAATAGCCGCCTCGCTTGATACCAAGCAGGCGGCTATTTTTTTACTGTGCCCTAGGCTAGGGTATAGAGCACAGGGGCACAACGCTTTATGCCGCTTTATGCTGCCAGCGATGCAATCGCTTGGTTAAAGCTGGCGCTGGGGCGCATGATGGCATCGAGCTTGGCCAGGTCAGGCTGGTAGTAGCCGCCGATGTCGGCAGGCTTGCCTTGCACGGCCAGCAGTTCGGCAACGATGGTGTCTTCGTTGTCGGCCAGTTGCTTGGCCAGAGGGGCAAACTTGGCAGCCAGGGCGGCATCTTCGCTCTGAGCGGCCAGGGCTTGTGCCCAGTACTTGGCTAGGTAGAACTGGCTGCCACGGTTGTCCAACTGACCCACTTTGCGCGAGGGCGATTTGTTCTCGTCCAGCAGCTTGCCAGTAGCGGCATCCAGGGTTTTAGCCAGAATTTTGGCTTGGGCATTATTGGTTTTGATACCCATGTCTTCCAGCGAAACGGCCAGCGCCAAAAATTCGCCCAGCGAATCCCAACGCAGGAAGTTCTCTTCCACCAACTGCTGCACGTGCTTGGGTGCAGAGCCGCCCGCGCCGGTTTCGTACATGCCGCCACCAGCCATCAAAGGCACGATGGAGAGCATTTTGGCGCTGGTGCCCAGCTCCAGGATGGGGAACAGGTCAGTCAGGTAGTCGCGCAGGATGTTGCCAGTGACCGAGATGGTGTCCAGACCACGGGCGACGCGCTCCAGGGTGTAGCGCATGGCGCGTACCTGGCTCATGATGTGAATTTCCAGACCGCTGGTGTCGTGGTCTTTCAGGTAGGTTTGTACCTTTTTAATCAGCTCGTTTTCGTGTGGGCGGTAGGGGTCCAGCCAGAACACGGCGGGCATGCCAGAGTTGCGGGCGCGGGTTACGGCCAGCTTCACCCAGTCGCGGATGGGCGCATCCTTGACTTGGCACATGCGCCAGATGTCGCCCTCTTCCACGTTTTGCGTTAGCAGCACTTCGCCGGTAGCGATGTCCACAATGTCGGCCACGCCGTCTTCCTGGATTTCAAAGGTTTTGTCGTGGCTGCCGTATTCCTCGGCTTTTTGCGCCATCAGGCCGACGTTGGGCACAGTGCCCATGGTGCGGGGGTCAAAGTTGCCGTGCCATTTGCAGAAGTTAATCATCTCTTGGTAGATGCGGGCAAAGGTGGATTCGGGCATCACGGCTTTGCAGTCGTAAGGCTTGCCGTCTGAACCCCACATCTTGCCGCCGTTGCGAATCATGGCGGG
>JAHAYB010000339.1 GCA_018384835.1 Comamonas sp. | reverse complement strand
TTGGCGCAGGTGAAGAACCTACCCGAGCGCAACTTGGCGGTGGAGCTGCTGGAGCGTCTGCTGGAAGGGGAAATCAAATCCCGCTTTGCCACCAATGTGGTGCAGCAAAAGAAGTTCTCCGAGCTTCTGGGCAATGTGGTGACACGCTACCAAAACCGCAGCATTGAGTCTTCGCAGGTGATGGAAGAATTGGTCGAGATGGCCAAGAAGTTCCGCGAAGCCTCGCGGCGCGGTGAGGTGCTGGGACTGAGACTGAGCGAAGACGAGGTGAAGTTCTACGAAGCGCTGATTGAGAACGAATCTGCGGTGCGTGAACTGAGCGACGAAATTCTCAAAAAGATTGCCCAAGAGCTGACCGACAACCTACGCAAAAACGTGACCGTGGACTGGGCTGAACGCGAAAGCGTGCGTGCGCGGCTTCGCCTGATGGTCAAGCGCGTGCTTAAGAAATACAAGTACCCACCAGATTCGGCTGAAACAGCGGTAGAGATGGTGCTGGAGCAGGCGAAGGCATTAGGGGAGAGCTGAGTTTAGCTCGCTTTGTCTCGTTGATTGCTGAAATTGGGACGATTTGCCGTCGATTGACGCTACAGCTCATCCCTTGCTCTGCCAATAGAGAAGTTGGGGTTATGTCATGCTCCAGGTCGCTTGGCGTAACCACCAGAGGTATAGCTGGTCGTGCCGATTCGTCAACTCCAGCGCGGTGCGCCGCCTGATACCTCACCGCTAAAGCGGTCGCTTGCGACAAGCATTGTCACCGCCGCTCAAACGACCTGGGAGGTAGGCGGCTTGAGCTTCATAATGTTTTGGTGGAAAAATACGATTTCTATATCAAAATAGTAAGAGTCCTATCAAAATAGCAGCCATGTCAGACACTCTTTTCGGGTTCCAGCGTTTAGCACATCAGCATAACGTTGTGCTCGTTCAGCCGTTGTTCAGTCGAAGCAGGCTGGGCGCCGTGCGCCAGCGTGTTCTCACGCCCCAAGGCGAGACTATGACATGGCCACCGCAGTATCAACCATCAGATACTTTTCGCGGTCATTTTGAGTTTGGCTTGAAGTACGAGCGCCTTAACCTAGAGTTCTTGTCGCGCTTGTTTTCGTGCATCGACCCGGCAGAAGTCGTAGCTTGGGTTCAGGATGAGCCCACAGGCCGTTACGCCCGCCGCGCCGCCTTCATGTACGAATGGTTTACAGGTAAGACGTTGCCTGTACCAGACACGGCGGTGAATGTGCCATACGTAGATGCCTTGGATGCCCGTCTGTACCTAACTGCCCAGCAGCCAGAGCGGGTACGGCGATGGCGCATCAACAATAATCTGCCAGGTACTCCTGAGTTTTGCCCTATGGTGTATCTGGGTACCGAAACAGAGCGTGATTGGCTGTTCGACGTTTCTGAGGGAGTGCAGGCGCTAGACGATACTTATGGGCCTGAGTTACTACTGCGTAGCGCTTCGTGGCTCACCTTCAAGGAGTCGAAGGCCAGCTTTGCTATTGAGAAGGAAGCTGATAAGGCTGACCGAGTGAAACGGTTTGCCGCGGCAATAGGTCAATACAGCGGCCGAATGGAGAACCCGTTAACTCCAGAAGCACTACTGACCTTGCAGCAGGCAGTGCTTGGCGAGCGCGCGCTGCGGCTAGGCATTCGTCAATCGCCTGTATTTGTAGGAGAAAACAGCTTCCGTGCCCAAGTGGTGCACTACATCGCACCTGTCGAAGACGTAGTGCCTCAAATGCTAGAAGCTCTTCAGGCATTTGAGGAAAAAACGCGGGGAGCCAACTCGGTAGTCCGGGCTGCTGCTGTGTCTTTTGCCTTTGTATACCTCCATCCCTTGGCTGATGGCAATGGGCGAGTGCACCGTTTCCTGATAAACCACTTGCTGGCCGCAGACAAGACTGTCCCTGCAAACTTAATCGTTCCCGTGTCATCGACGATTGCGGGGAGTGCAAAAGGCCGAGCGGACTACGATGCAGCACTCGAGCTGTTCTCAAGGCCGTTCATGAGTGTATATGCGGAGGCTTACCGCTTTGGTCCCAAGCGTATCTGCCTAGATGGGGTAGAAAGCAATTTTGAGTTCATATCGGCACCTGACGCTTTGCACGCTTGGCGATACATTGATTTGACCCGGCAGGTTCACTACCTTAGTGAAGTTTTGCGCCAAACCGTTGAACACGAAATGGCGGATGAGGCTGAGCTACTGCGGCAGTATGACTTGGCGTTGGAAGGCTTGAAAGCTGTGATAGAGATGCCTGATGCTGATGCAGACCGCATCATTCGTTCGTTACGCCAAGGAAACTGGGAGGTGAGCAATAAATTGCGCAGGGAATTACCTCAGCTGTTTCAAGAAGGCGGTGCTTTCTTTGACCTCCACGAGCAAGTCATTCGCGCCGTGAAAGACGCTTTTGCACCTTAGCCTTGGATGTTTTAATCCGTCCTTGACATACCATTTAGGTAATTGTTGGTTCTGCAAATCGTACTCGCGTTCCGATATTTACTTTCTTATCGGGAGCGTAAATTAGCTTGCTCATGGCGTTTCTGTAGCGCCTGCTGCATTTTTTCTGCTTCAGCTTGCTGTAAACCGATGCTCTCTTGGCACAAAACAATGAAGCTCAAGTCCAAAGTGCTGCGAAGTAGGTCTTTTCCAGAATGGGTGTCATCAAGAATCACCCAGGATTGAGTTGCTTCAGGATGTTGGCGTAACCAACCACCAATTTCTGAAGAGCGTCGGCCTTGCACGGTGCTTTTTGGAGTTGACCAGTCCTCGTGCATGTGCAGAGCCACAAAGTCGAGGCCACACCGTTCTAGTATGGACAGAATTTCGACCTTTTCGAAAATGCCCCTCCATGAACTAGAGATGACGTAAGTGGGCATCCACGAGTTGTGTAATCGACGTAAGTGATTTTTTGCTGATTCATCAAACAACTGATGCCAAATTTGGTAGTTGGTTGGCAGAGCTTGCTCTTCATTTGATAGAGCTAACTTGGCGTCATACCCTCCGTACGGAGCATTCAGGCAAATGACGTCATCGAAATCAAGAAAAACTACCAAGCCATTGCTCATCGTGCGCTCCATAAAGCCTTATGGCATAAGTTGTACGAGTCAGTTAGATGATGAAGTCTATATCCGATACTGTATTTTTGTACAGCTTTTTAATGACTCACTGGATGAGCCTGCCGCCGAGCGGAATTGCCCTGCCTCAGCAGGTTCATTAATATCAAAGCGCAGTTCGTAGCAGAAGCCCGCCGCGAGCTCTTCTCCCTTAAACACACACATGCCCTGGAAGTCACGTCCAAGATGGCAGGCAACAAGGGGCGGCAAGTCGGTGACTCCGCAGCAGCAAAATGACCTCCAAGCCTCACAGAACTGCTAGCGCCATTTTCCAAAAGGGCTTCAAGGAGCCGTTCCTGCGGGCCTCCGAACGACCTTTCGTCAAGCTGCTGAACTGGTACACCG
>JAHAYB010000336.1 GCA_018384835.1 Comamonas sp. | reverse complement strand
CCCGCGGCCGCCGCGGCCCCCCCCCCGCGCCCGCGGGGCCGGCCTGCTTGCACTTGCGCGGTATGGGGCTGGTGGCTGGAATCACCCTCTTTTTTCTTGCCCAGCAGGTCTTGCATCACCCAGGCGGTAGCGCCGCCCAGCATTGCGCCAGCGGCAGTGCCTAAGCCTAGGCTAAGGCCGCCGGTGCCAATATCAATCATTGCTCCTGCTTTGGCTCCTGCAGCAGCGCCAGCGGCGGCTCCAGCAGAGGTGCTTACGGCGCGTAGGGTGCCATCATTCAAAGCGGGTGGTTTGGGCAATTGCCCCTGGGGGTGGGCTTGCGCTTGAGTTTGTGCTTGGGGGTGCGCAGGTGCTTCCAATGCTGGGCCGTGGGTTGGAAGCTGCCATTGCGCTACCAGGGACGGGCTTTGGTTATCCACAAAATCATGCAGATGGCGTAGCTGGGCGCGTAGTTGCTCTAGCGCCTGGGCGTAGTCGTGGGCATAGCCTTGGCTGGCCTGGGCATCGTGGCTGCTGTGGTTGGGGGCTTTGCCATGCCAGTAGTGCAGGTGGTGGGCGAGCATGGTGCTGGCTTGTGCAAAGCGCTGCTGATTGCTGTGCTGCCAGGCTTGGGCAATGCGGGTAATGCCGGGAGCCAGCTCGGGCAGCAGGCTAGCGAGGCGCTCAAAGCACAAATGCTCTTGTACCCAGCTATGGGCAAAGCTGGCCCAGGGCAGGTTGAGCGCTGGGGCGTTTTGCCATTCGGGCGGTGGTAGCCCTAGATGTGCGCCATCCAGCGCTAGCACGGCTTGCACTTGGGGCTGTGGCTGGGGCTGATGAGGGGCTGAGGGGGCTGCCGCATTGGTCGCGTCGGCAGTATCAGCAGGCGTATAGGGGTGCAGCACCAGACGGTCGCCACGTGGGCTGTGGCTGTGCGTGGGTGCGGCTTCCGATTCGGCGGGTGTTTGGCGGGCGTGCCAGTCTAGCCAATGCTGCAAGGTGTCGGTTTGGCCGGGGCTGGCATTCATCAAGCCCAAGTGCAGGTGCAAAGGCAGTGCTTGGCGTAGGGGCAGCAAGGCTTTGTCTTCTAAATCAAGCGGGGTGCGCCAGTGCTGGCTGCGCCAGCGGGTTAGGCTGGCTAGCATCAGGCGCGGCAGGATGACCGTCAAACCCACCAACCCAGCATACAGCCATACCCAACGGCTGCCGGCCACACCGGTTTGGGCAAAATTTTGCGTAGCCACAATGTCTTGTAGGCTGAAAGGCTCGATGGGCAGCAGCAGGTAGAGCGGCCAGAACAGGGTGTTCAAAATGCTGTGTACCTGCCCCGCATCTAGGAATGTGCTGGCCCAGCCCACTTGGTATTCCACCACCAAACCGCGCAGCAGCAGCGATAGCACTAGGCCACCCGCCCAAGCGGCAGCGCATAGGTGCAGCACCTGTTGCAGGCGCAAATGCCACAGGCGGGCGCTGGCTTTGAACCAACGCTGCTGAAACTGCTGCGCTAGGCGGCGCACCCAGCCCCCGGCGCTGACCCGCCCCATAAAGCGCCCCGCTAGCAGACCACGCAGAGCCGGTGCTTGCAGCCAGCCATTGGGGTTGTTAGGTGCTTGGCGGCGCAGTGCTCGCCAAGCCAGCAGCAGGTAGGTCAGCAAATTCCACAGCACCAGCAGTAATAGCGGTGGGGAGAGCAAGTCCATGCGCTCCAAGCTGGCCAAGCGGTCAGTGACTAAGCCCAGTACCAGGCTGATGGCGGGCAGGGCGATTGCCCACCAGCCCCAGGGGCTGCCGCCGTGGTGCAGCTCGGCAATGGCGGGTTGATTCTGGCTGGCTTGGGCAACCAGGGCGCTGCTATAGTCCAGCAGCACCTCTTGCACTTGCAAGGGCGTATCGGCGGGGGCGGCAGAAGCAGCTTTTTTGCCTTGGCTGCTGCGGCGCTGACGCGCTTGGTGCATGGCCGAGAGCAGCGCCGCTTCGCGCTGGGCAGCGCCGATGGGTTCGGCATTGGCCTTACTGCCTGTTTTGCTGGCATTGGCGCAGGCCATCTCCTCCAGACACAAAGCCAGACTGATGGTGCGTAGTTGGGAGGCGTTGACTTGCATAGGTGGCAAAAAAGGGCAGCAAAAAGCTGGCAGTTTAAGCCAGTGGCTGCAACTGGCTGGGGCAGCTACTCAAGCACGTAAGGGCAAAGCCGCGCCAATGGCGATAAAGATGGCACCACAAGCACGGTTGAAGCCACGGCCTACCCGTGTCAGCCAGCGCCGCACCTTTTGTGCTGCGCTGGCCAGCAGGTATTCGGTAATGATTTCAGTGGCGACAAAAGTGCTTGCCATGATGGCAAATTGCAGCAGCAAGCTGCGCTGGGGGTCGATAAAGTGCGGCAAAAAAGCGCTAAAAAACAGCAAAGCCTTGGGGTTGGTCGCGGCTGACAAAGCCCCTTGGCGAAACATGCTGAAGCCGCTGCGCGTAACAGTGCTGGCGGCAATATCGAGCTGTAGGGGCGGCGAGCGCCAGACCTGAATGCCCAGCCAAACCAAATAAAGCCCACCCACCCATTTGAGCACCGTCAGCCATACCAAAGAGGATTGCACCAGCGCCCCAATGCCAAACAGAGATAGGGCAATGACCAGCACAAAGCCTACAGCACCGCCAGCAATGGTGAACAAGGCTTTGCGCCAGCCGTACAGAGCACCGTGGGTCAGCGCCAGCAGCCCATTAGGCCCCGGCGAGGCGGAAAGCCCAATGGAGGTGACGAGGTAAACCAGCCAGGTTTCCCACTGCATAGCGTGCTCTTGGTGCTAACTACTCTACCTTGGCTTTGGCGCGTAGCTCTTCTTGGAATTGCACCATTTTTTGCTGCTCTAGCTGCTGCTGGATTTGGTCTTTGACCTCTTCGAGAGGGGGCAGTTGGGCTTCGCGCAAGTCATCAACGCGGATGATGTGCCAGCCAAATTGGCTTTGCACGGGCTGCTCGGTCATCTTGCCTTTTTCTAGAGCCACCATGGCTTCGGTAAATTCAGGCACGTAGCTAGATGGGCTGGCCCAGCCTAGGTCGCCACCATTGGCTCCAGAGCCTGGGTCTTTAGAAGATTTTTTTGCAATATCAGCAAATTTTTTGCCGCCTTTGATGCTGGCAATCAGGGTTTTGGCTTCTGCTTCGCTCTCGACCAGGATGTGGCTAGCGCGATACTCTTTGCCGCCATTGGATGCGGCAAAGGCTTGGTATTCGGCCTCAATCTCGGCATCGGTGATGGGGTTGGTTTTTTCAAAGTCTAGGAACAGCTCGCGAATCAGGATGGTTTGACGCGCCATATCCATATTTTGGGCGTAGCTGGCGCTGCGCTCTAGGCCACGGCGTTGGGCTTCCTGCATAAAAATTTCGCGGGTGATGATTTCTTCCTTGAGCTGGCTCATCATCTCTTCGGGCAGTTCGCGGCCTGTGCGCTCTTCCATTTGTTGCTTGAGTAGCTCCACGCGCTCCAAAGG